>CAZZJU010000039.1:0-13843 GCA_964654805.1 uncultured Thermotogae bacterium
CACGGTACTAGACAGCGCGGATACCAAGCGCTACACTGTCCGCAGAAACGGGGGAACTCCATTCCCTTGATCCGTCTAAGCGCTGGTCCAAGGTATTTAAGCTGTCTCCGTGTCTTCATGATGCGAGTCTTGTCATCCGATCTTTGCTAAGTTTTCCCATCAGTCCATACAGTAATGCTGCCGTTACAAGCCCACCTATGGAGGGCAGCCACAAAGATGAGGACACCACTTTTATTATACTTGGTGCAACTGGAGAAATCAAAATTAGAAAGATAGGGAATGCAAGGAACCACAATATCATACTGCCGCGTGCTAGATTATAGGCAATGCCAAGCAGCTCGATGGCGGCGAATCCCCAAATGGGAACAACGATAAGAGCCGTGAAAGCCGCAGCAAGGGATGGGAGTCTCCCAAGCTGAAACCATGCGAATCCTGTAGAAACGGTCACTCCGATCAACTCGTTTACATAAGAGAAAGCAAAGATCGTAAGCCCTTTTGCCAGGATTAACCCCCTGACAGTGAGTGGAGATGCAAGCAGATTTGGTAGAGTTTTTTTGTCTATTTCCTCCCTATAACTTAGCCAGCAGAACACATAAATACTGGCATACATAGTTACCAGAGCAGTGGAAATCAAGAGAACTTGGTGGAAACGGGCAACAAGGTAGAACCCCCAAAACGCTGAAAAACTAAGCTCCCCGATAAATTTTGGCTTTGCGTGAATGAATGTTCGTCCTTCTTTCCAGATGATGGCATTAAGCATTTTCATCCTCCCTGACGATCGCCATATAAATGTCTTCTAAAGTTACTTCGTTTCCCTCCACCCGTTCGATATCTATCCCCTGCTCGACGAGGAATCTTACCAGTTTACTGGTGCTGGCTCCTTCATCAGAAACGATCAGTTCCTTTTCACTAGTTAGCTTGGCTCTGTATTTCTCAGTTATAGTCTTCTCTAAAGCCTCCGGGACTCTTTCGGACGTCTTGATCCGCACTTCGCGTCCGACCCCGAGTTGCTGCTTGAGCTTATCCATGGTGCCCTGGGCAGAGACTTTCCCCCGCCGGAGCAGCACGATCCGCGTGCAGATCCGTTCGATATCGAACAGATCGTGCGAGGTTATGAGGAGCGTTTTACCGCTCCCAGCATGGCCTTTCATTAAATCCGCAACGTTCTTCCTCGCGGCAGGGTCAAGGTTTGATGTGGGTTCATCCATGAGTATGAATGGCGGATCGTGCAGAATAGCTTTGGAAATAGCCAGCTTCTCTTTCATACCGGCAGAGAGTTCTCTAGCTAGTTTCTTCCTCTTATCTGAAAGCCCCCATTCTGTTAGAGCCGGCTCAATCTTCCCTGTAGCTACTCCGTACAGCTTGGCCACGAGGGTTAGGTTCTCTTCTACCGTGAGATTCTCGTAAATACCACCTTCCTCAAGGAGGAACCCTATCCTCCGCTTTAAAGTTGGTGGTAGGGTATAGCACTCATGACCCCATAGTCGCACGTTACCAGAGGTAGGTTTAAGAAGCCCAAGGAGCAGCTTCGTGAGCGTTGTCTTACCAGCCCCATTAGGGCCGATCAACCCCACTGCTTCGCCTTCTTCGATAAGGAAATCAACTCCCTTAATGGCTTCTGTTCCTCCTGGGTAGACTTTCTTAACCTCTCGAAGCTCAGCAACGGCTCCCATGCTATTCCCCTCCTAAATGTTCAGATTTTAAACTAAATCTCCGCTCAGTAAATGCATAACTAAGTACAGCGTCAGGGACATTCCCAACTCTTATGGGGTGGCTTCACATCATTGGACAAAGCAGTTTCCCATACAGGCTTCCTGATAATTGTTTCTCGATAGCGCGACAGTCCAGGCATCCATATCGAAAGGCGCAGTCTTTGCACTTATCAACTTTAGAAAGGGGCATACGCCAGTACTTATCGATCAATCGAGTCTCAAAAATCCTGTCAATCAGCCAAGGCTCTGTTATGTGGCCCAAAACTTCATCCTTCAGGAACGGGCAAGGGAGTAGATTCCCACTTACAGAGACCGCAAGCGTGCCGTGTAGGCATGGGTGGTAATTGGCATTGTGACGGAATACGGTTTCTGTTGTTCTCAAAAATTGTTTCCCAAGTGACCTAATACCCTCAATTGGCTTCCTTTCCGGAGTGTCTACATAAACCGTTCGCCAAATATGCCTAGCTCCAAAACGCTCTGCATGCCTCATCTCGCAAGCACTGTTCGGATTGTCTCCATTAATGACAAACGTAAGTGAGAACTCTATATCCTGCTGATGAAGAATTTGTGTAAGAGGTAGTAGTTGCTCTTTCATACCGAGGCCAGTTTCACTCTCTAGCGCGATTGGAATAACAGGATGAACTCTGTAGTGCTTCAACCATTTCAATTCTGCTTCACCAATATGTGTTGCGTTTGTGATTACAAGTATCTCCCCGCTGAATCCTTCTCTCCGGCAGAATTCCACCAAAGGGAAAAGCCTCTCTTTGTTTAGGAATGGATCACCTCCATGGAAAATTATGGCTCTGCACTGCATCTTGAAGAGCCTGCTAAGAAAACCATACACAAGGTCCTTCTGACAAGGGTTTTCGCAGCTTTTGGAGCACATTGTACATGGATACAACTTTGGGCTTTCACAGAAGTGGCACCCGAGATCGCAGGAACCGGGAAACTCAATATAACACTTCGTAATGACTGGCGGTGCCTTACGTTCATAGAAAGGCTCTCTCTGCTTTTGCCCTTTTTCTAGGTAAATTCTTCTGCTATAGAACTTACCCAGCCCATGAGCTGCTACCTTATTGAGAACACCTTCCACCGTGTGGCTGGTCATCCCCAAGAAATTAGCTGTTTCGCTTATCCGATTTCCAGACTCCGTCCGCAAAAGAATTCTCTCTGTATCTGGCTTAAGAGCAATTATGTCTCCAGAAGCTAGGTTGTAAATGGCAGAGGTACCCTTACCCTCTACTAAGATGCACGATGGGTTCAGAAAGAAGTATTGGCTTTTCAACTGGTTTTTTCTCGCTTCTTCAATCTTCCCACGGAACGCCGCCTTCAGAATGGAAGATATCCGACTCCTTCACACTTGCCTCAAAGAGGGTCCATAGATCTTCGAATTTTCTCTTCACGCTCTCTCGAATCTTGAGACAAAGATTAGACGGACTTCTTTCAAAACGACCATTTCCAGCTACAATGGCGTAACACACAGGGCAAAGCTTGGTAACAGGACAATCGAAACATTCCGGATAAATCTGCCTTCGATACGAATCCATTAAGGTAGCGATCTTCTCAATGCTGAGCCCGTTCTGAACATCCCCTATAGGAAACTGTTCGTTCATTTTTTCACAACAATGGATGTCGCCCTGAGGGTCCACGGCTATCTTCGTGCCTGGTATACAAGCCCCAGTATATGGAAGAAAAGACGGTCTCGAGGAAGGATCCCGCCGTCTCATCATAATCATCCTAAACGGCGTGCCAAAAAGAACGTCAAGAAACGACGAAACCTTCTCGTGGTTGATTAGCTGAGAGAAAAATCTCTTCTGAAGCATTTCAAATGACTTATTAAACTTAGCCTTTTGCTGGCTCGAGTATCTGCTGTACCAATCTGTAAAATGTTGCGATATAAGGGAGATTCGCCCAATGGATGGCAAAAAGTTCACATTGGAATCAAAGAATTTAGCTACAATAGGAAGGTTAGTACCGGTATCGTAGCAAGCTAACACCGTACATCGTTCTTTGTAAAACCTTGGATACCTCACGCGTATTTTCTGAAGGTTCTCGAATACCCTGTCAAAGGATCTCCTCATACCATTGTCCATTATAGTGGAAGTTGTCGTAGTACTGCGTAATAGTTAACCTATAAGAAACGCTGTTGTCTGTAGCGGAGTTTTGCGAAATCCCCAAAGCTGCTGAAGGCACCTCGGCGATATACTTGATCGCTACCTGTCGCCCAGTTGGCCTCTCCACTGCATAAACGAGTTGTTGATAAACAGGAAATCGGACAAGTTCGCCAGTATTAAGGTTTTTGATGTATGCTTCTACGGAGACATCGCCGGAACGGTCAAAGGAGGAGTTCGCACAGTTACACCCTTGCGCAGCTATTGTGCCATACCCTAACGCAAGCATTATAGCTGTCACCATTAACCCCCTTAACAGCTCACATATCCGCTTCATAATAGATACCTCCTTTCAATGTTTATTTAAAAATATAAGGCTCTTTTCTTCATTTGTCTGTCACCTAGGCGACAAAACTCCATCGGCCAGGCAATGGATAGTGAGAAAATCCGATGGGAACATCATTTCCAGTGAAATAGGACATTTGTCACCGTAGATTTCGCAGGCGTTCATCATTAAGGATGGTGACCTTGCACCTCTCCACTTGGATCAGACCTTCCTCAGCCAGCTTCCGCAGTTTCAGGTTTACCGCCTGCTGACTTGCTCCGATCATATCTGCCAAGTCCTGCTGGGAGAGCGGAAGATCTATCCGTACATTACTTCCTTCGCGCACTCCGTGCCTTCGCCTTAACGATAGAAGGACATGGGCCAACCTCTCCTCGACGCTTTCATAAGCAAGATCGACCATGCGCTGGAGCAGGAGTTGACCATCGCGGGCAAATCAGTGGTCGATCTCCAAACCTAAGCTCGGATACTGCTCGATGAGCTGCACTACCTGAGACTTACCGATGAGGCGCACCGTGGCGGATCTCGTTGACACCGCGGAAAATGCGTGTGCATATAATGTGATTCCAGTAAGAAGGTCTCCCGTAGTGCAAATTTTGACAAGAAGGTTCCTCCCTTCCTTAGTTGCCAGATGAAGTTTTATCCATCCGTGAGAGAGGATGTACAAACCACGCACTTGCTCGCCCTGTTGAAAGACGGTTTCCCCATCCTGACAAGAGAGGTAATGTAGTTCCCGCGTAGCTTTGTGACAATTGTCTTGCCCGATGGCAGAAATTATGCAGGAGCTAAACGCTTGACAATGTTCACATTGCGATTTATAGCAATCTAGTAAAAACCGCATATTGATTTGAGTATACTCACTAAAGATTGGTGTTGCACACATAGTTTTTAAAAAGTGAGAGAAAACTTTTACCCCATCAGAACCTGCTGAACTCCCGCAAATAAATCCGCGTCGGTTGTTCACCGCGCGTATACCAGCTATGATTTCAGTATTCTCACCAATGAGGTAACGATGTCAGAAGCAAAAATTGCTCTTTTTTACGGTGATCCTTACCAATGTGAACGCGCACTCGGAGCACGCGAAGCGACACTCGCCGCTAGCGGACAGATTGAGCGCATCGTTCGGTTCGGAGATGAACTCAATATAAAGGCTCTTTCGATCGAACTTTCCTCTGAATCGCTCTTCTCCCCTTGTCGTCACTTCCTGATCCGCCATGTGGAATGGGTAAAACCGATCCGTTCGCTTTATCCCTTGCTGGACCTTCCCCTGCCAACTATGAGTTATCTCACGTTCATCTCCTCGGAGGAGAAAGGGCTCGATACCCTGGTCAAAAAAGTGCGGGAACGAAAGGGGAAAGTACACAGGTTCCCACATGCGCGCGGACGATCGTTGGAACAAATAGCAAGAGAGATCGTGAACAGTGAAGGAATCTCGCTTACGAGAACTGCTTTGACAGAACTCTTGCGAGCATCAGGAGATGATCTATTGTTTCTCCGGGAGGAAGTGAGAAAACTTGCTGCATACTCCGCGGGAGAGCAACTAGGGCCGAACGATATAGCCGGAATGCTCTACAATCGTGGTGAGGGATCTATCTACCCGTTCCTCGATCTTTTCGGATCGCGAGATTTGCGCGGAGCGGTAGCAGCACTATCCCGGCTTAACACTGATCCGTGGCGTCTCTTCCCCGCTCTGCTTCATCAGATCATCCGCTTAACCGAGATACAAATCCTAAAGGAAGCAGGACTTCCTCTTTCTGAAATCTCCCATGAGCTCGGAGTTCCCGAGTGGTTAGCCCGTCGTCTCTTGGCACAGGCAAGACACTTTTCGCAGAAAGATTTAACCGCCGCGCTTCACCTTGGGATCGAGCTTGATCACCAGGTGAAACACGGCGGCATTCGACCTATCGACGCTGTGCTTATCCTTATATTCGAGGTTACGAACCGGACTCAGTCATCACACGGGCCGGTATATACTGCGAGAATCCAGCCTTCTCGATGAGGAGGCGGCTAGCAACCAACGCACAGTACATACTACCTACCACACCGATACCGAGAGTGATTGCGAACCCCTTGATCGGACCGGTCCCGACAAGAAGAAGGATCAACGCAGTAAGCAACGTTGTGACATTAGCATCGACAATGGTAGAAAGTGATTTTTCGAATCCACTTCGCACCGCAGCAAGCGGCGATTTTCCAGCTCGACGTTCCTCTTTAATCCGCTCGAAGATGATCACGTTCCCATCGACCGTTGTACCGATCGTCAATATGATACCGGCAATCCCCGGTAGGGTAAGGGTGGCATTAAAGATGACAAGGGAAGCGAAAACGATCAACATGTTGAGAAGCAGGGCAATGTCAGCCACGATGCCAAACATACGATAGTAAACAGGCATGTAGAGAATGATGAGCACGAATCCGGTAACGATGGAGATCATCCCGCGGCGGATGGAGTCGCTACCCAAGGTTGGGCCGACGGTATTCTCTTCCACCACTTTCACCGCCACCGGCAAGGCACCAGCGCGGAGTACGATCGCTATCCTCTTCGCCTCGTCCCTAGTAAAATCTCCTTGAATTGTGGTAGAGTCTTTAACAGCCCTCCAACCCTGAGCTGCTGCATCCTTGATGGATTGTGTGATCCGAGGAGCGCTGTAGATCACGTTATCGAGTACGATCGCCAGACGGTCACCTACCTTAAGTTTTCTCAGCGCCTCCACAAACTGTTGCGCCCCTTTCTGGTTGAAGGTGAGTGAAATATACAATTTCCCTGCATTCTGTATCGACTGTGATGTATGTACCCGGGCATCTGAAAGAGCTGCTCCCGTGAGCAACGGTTGACTTTCCACAATATAAGGGATCCCTTTTCGATCTTTAAGCACTTCCTGGGTGGGAGAAGTGGGTACCAGATCCTCGTTCGGGCTCGTTCCTGCTTGGATTACTTTCTTGAATTCGAGCATTGCCGTTTGCCCGATCAGTTGACGCGCCTCTTGCGGGTCTTTTGTACCGGGGAGGTTAACAAGCACGCGATTAGTGCCCAACCGTTTGATCTCAGCATTAGCAAGACCATACTGATCCACACGGTTGCTGAGAATTGTAATGATTCGGTTTATTGTGTCATCGCGTTGTGCGGCATCCATCTTCTCCGTCCCCTGCGCCTCAAGAACGAGGCGTACCCCTCCCTGTAGGTCAAGACCGAGAGGGATAACGTCTTTTAACGGCCAGAACGGATATAACAGGAAAAGAGCGCCGAACAAGACCAGAAGGACGCTCCCGAGCCGGATCCAATCAGTTCGCGTCATATTGGAATGTGCCATTATCCGGACCTCCCCGAAATCTCTTTATTTCGCGCGTTTATCTACTATACTTGACTTTGCAATACGGATCTTGCCCCCGTCTTCCAGAGTCAAAACCACGGACGTGTCTCCGATCGAGTCAATCTCACCGAATATTCCACCTGCTGTTACGACCTTATCCCCACGCTTAAGCCTTGAGATGAGCTCGTTATGCTTCGCCTGGCGTCTACGTTGGGGACGAATTATCATGAAGTAGAACACGGCGGCGAACACTCCCAACACCACTACCAGAGAAACGATTGAAGAACCAGCCCCTGCAGGCTGCTCCTGTCCGAACGCCGTCACTCCGAACAGGAGGATCACTAACCCTACCAAAAAGACAAGCCATTTACTCATCTACTATCACTCCTTATCAAGGTTGCTCAACCGCAGGTGGCGGTAGGCCCCGATCCAGAGAAAGGAAACACCCACAACCCCGAATACGGCGGCTACTATCAGCTCTTCTTCCCTGGAAAGCCCTCTTCCTAAGCTGATTACCCGCTCCAGTATGAAGAAGAGGTCGGCCCAAATTATACAATAAAGACCCGCTAAAATCGACACTCGTAACTGTAACCGTGCGATCCCGTAAGCAAGATCATATAGGACGCTCATAACCGGAATGAGTATCCAGAGAGCGATAAGGCTCGAAGGAGGAGAAGGCAAGACGCCAATAGCGAATAACAGAAGGAGGTGCCCTGGGAAAAGAGAGACTACGTTTGCCACTCTAACTCCATCGTGGACTGGTAACCTCTGCCTTAGAAACAGATACCCGATAAACAGAACGCTTTCTACTCCAACCGCCACACGCCATGCGGAGGTGAAACTCCCCATGAAAAGAATGATCCCGATGAGAGCGAGCAACAATGGGTAAGACCAAAGAGGAATTGCTTGTTTCATCGCAGTTCGGGTAAAAGAGTACGTGCCAACAGAAACAGGAATGCAAACCCAAGTGTATCGGTAAACGTGGTGAGAAATATCGAAGACGCTAATGCTGGATCTTGTCGCATCGCGCGAAGCGTCAGCGGAATAACCGTACCTACAATGCCTGCGGTAATCATATTGAACACCATAGCCAAAAAGACCACGATCCCGAGGAATATCGTCTTCTTCCATAAAAAGCCGACCGCTCCCACCACTACTCCCATTGCTAAACCATCGAATATTCCGAGAAGAATTTCTTTGCGCAAGATCCGCCAACCCTCTCCTTTCGGGACTTCTCCCAGCGCGATTCCCCGGGTGACAATGGTTACAGTCTGCATTCCCGCGTTACCGCCCTGACCAGCGATTATCGGCATGAAGAACGCAAGCGAGGCGAACTTTGCTATTGTCTCTTCGAACGCACCAACCACAGATGCTGCGAGGAACGCGGTGAGCAGGTTGAAATACAGCCACGGCATCCGCCACCGGAGCGATTCGTGCCACGGCGTGTCCACTCTTTCTTCCAGCGGAACGCCCTGAGAGCGGTAGATATCCTCAGTGGCCTCCTCACGGATCACGTCAATGACGTCGTCAATCGTGATTATTCCTAGAAGCCGGCGGTCGGCATCTATTACAGGCAGGGCATAATAGTTGTACTTGTCAAACAAACGGGCGACATCCTCGGCATCGGCATCGACCGGAACAGAGATAACATCCCGGTTAACCAATGCGGATAGACGCGTCTCCGGGCGGGCCAAAGCGAGGTCACGCAACGAAATAACACCCTCAAGCCGTCCTTCATCATCGACCGCGTAGGCGTAATAGATCGTCTCCACCTCTTCCACCTTGCGTCGCAGGATGTCTATCGCCTCTTGCGCGGTCAGATTGAGCGGAAGAGCAACTACCTCCGGGGACATCAATCCACCGGCAGTGTCCGGGGGGTATTCCAACAGCTTAGTGAGTATTTGCGCGTCTTTGGGAGCAAGGCGAGAGAGGATCTCCTCTTTCACATCCTCGGGCAGCTCTTCCAGGAGGTCAACCGCGTCGTCTGGGTCCATTCGAGAGAGGATTTTTATCGCCTCATCCCGATCCAGTTCAGAAAGAAGCTCCGCAGAGTCTTCCGGTTCCATCTCCCCAAGCGGCTCTGCTGCGGCTTTCCTCAGGTAGAGACGGTGCAGGAGTTCCGCCGCTTGCTCGTCGGAGAGATGAGAAAGCACCTCAGCTATATCTGCTGGGTGCTTCAACAGAAGATCCCTAAGCGCAACCCGTCTTTCCTCCACTCTCACTCCTCCTGGTTTTGTTCGTGGTGCACATTATAACCGCACTTCCATCCCATAGCGACGTACAACCGTATACGCAAGAAGCGTCATTTGCAGTACAATGTATCTCAACGGTGCTATAGGGAGGAAACCGAAATAATGGCAGCAATAATCATCTTTCTGATATCTTACCTGTTTATCTCGGGCAAACCTCCCCGATTCCTCCCCATTGATCGTCCTACCGGTGCGCTGCTCGGGGCGTTCCTTATGATCGCTTGCGGAGTAGTTCCATTTACAACGGCATTGTCACCTACAGTAATTGACTGGAATACCATTCTCCTATTGTTAGGAGCGATGATCCAATCCTCCCTGCTCGACCAAGCCGGGTTTTACCGGTATCTAGTGGCTAAGGTTGCAGGTCGAACCCCATCCCCACGACGATTACTCGCCTATACCATGCTCGTGTCGGGTGGCTTATCTGCCCTGTTGGTGAACGATACGGTGTGCGTGCTTCTCACCCCTCTCATCGTCTCGCTCGCCCGTGTCACCGGTGTATCTCTTGTACCGCTGTTATTCGCCGTGGCGATGGGAGCGAACATCGGCAGTGCCCTTACTTTGTCAGGGAATCCACAAAACGCGATCATCGGTTCTGCTTCCGGTATCCCATACGTCAAATTCATGCTCGCGATGGCTCTGCCAGTGGCGGCATCGCTCATCAGCTCCTATCTTCTCCTCCTGTGGTTCTTCCGGCGAGAATTGCATCTCGTTCCCACCGTACGCTCGGAACCGACCGCGATCGAGCTAGATCGAGCCGGGCTGATAAAATCGCTCATCGGATTGGGGATCACTGTCGGTGGATATATGCTCGGTTATCACATTGCCGGAGCGGCGATCGCTGGAGCATTGGTGGCTCTCATCCTCCACCGTCGTAACCCCCGCCCTGTCTTCCGCACAGTAGACTGGCCGTTGCTTGTATTCTTTGCGTCGTTGTTCATCATTATGTACGGTCTCGCCAGTCAATCGTGGGTCAAAGGAATAACTGACTCGCTGAGCCATTTCTTTGCGGCGTCGGTCGGGCTGCGATTCTGGCATCTCACCTGGATGGCTCTTATCGGAAGCCAGGTATTCTCCAACGTGCCGTTTGTTCTCATCGCCCGAGACTGGGTAGGCCATTTCGCCGGACAGGAAACAATGTTCTGGTACATACTCGCATATGTGTCTACGATTGCCGGATGTCTCACCATTATCGGCTCGGTGGCAAACATAATCGTGATTGAAAACATGGGGGATGACGTTCCCAAAATCGGATTTTTCAAGTTCCTGCGCTACGGGATACCGATCACCGCAGTCTCCACACTGCTAGGAGTGGGAATTCTTCTTGTTGAAGGGAGCTTAACCCACTGGCTCGGTTAAGTGGAACGAGGTAACTTAACAGTTACTCGCGTCCCGGCGTTGAGCTCGCTCTCCACTTCTACCTTGCCCCCGTGGGCTTCTACCACTGCGCGCACTAATGACAGCCCCAGTCCAGCTCCACCGCGACGGCGGGAGCGAGAGCGGTCCCCACGGTAGAATGGCTCGAACACATGCGGAAGATCGTCCGGAGCAATGCCCATACCATTGTCGGTCACCCATATTGCAATTTCATCCTCGTTGACTTCCCAGCCGATGTCGATCTTGCCGTTGGGTGCGGTGTTTTTTACCGCGTTATCTACCAAGTTAAACAGCACCTGCTTGAGCGCATCGGGATCGGCAGAGATGGTAACATCCTTACCCGAGGTAAGAGTGACGGTACGCTCTCCGGCCAGCCGCCGCGCTTGGTCGAGGAATCCAGTGAGAAACTGTGATAGGTTCACGGGTTTTCGGTGGATGATCACCGGTGAGTCAAGGCGGGTGATGTCAAGTAATTGCTCAGCGAGGCGGATCAGCCGCGTCACCTCGCGATACATTCCCTGCACTAACCGGGCGACGGTAGTCGGATCGTCCTGGGCACCGCGCAGCAATACCTCCAACGAACCGTGCAGAGCAGTGAGTGGGGTACGCAGTTCATGCGCAGCTGCAGCCACGAACCGCTTCTGGGCGGCGAACGCCTTTTCAATCTGAGCAACCATGTTGTCGAATGCAGCTGCCAACTGCCCCACTTCGTCCCGCCGTGCGGGCAGGTTCACGCGTTGGCTAAGATCACCGGCAGCAATCCGCCGGCAGGTGGAGATCATCCGCTGCAGCGGGGTAAGGGCGGATCGCGTTATCCACAACCCTCCCAGAGTGCCCAGGCCAAGTGTGAGAATCATTCCCAACCCAATGAGTAACCGTTGCCGCCACAGAACAGCGTCAATCAAGGAAAGCGGGGTGGTGAGTTCGACTACTCCCACCACCCTCCGTTCGCCCGGAGCCCGGCGCAGTGGAATAAGAAGCACCAATGAACGCACCCCGTCCACTTTTGTGATGTAAGTGACTTCGTTCTCACCAGCAAGCGCTCGGGAAACGTACGCTGGATCAGGAGAGGCAGGGAGCGGCTCCTCAGGAAGCTTACGCCCGGTGGCGAGAAGTTTGCCGGTATTATCGAGCACAAGCGCAGTGGTATCCCGGGATGTGAGAGCTCGACTCAATTGGGCAGCGATTTCACCTAGAGACGAGACCGTGGTCTCAGCTTCGCTCTTAGGAGGGGCGGGGGCTGGCGGCCCTGGAGGGCCAGGGGCACCAGCGGGTGGTACTGGTCCTGGAGGAGGAGTAGGCCCCTCCTCCCCGGCTGACCAGCCCGGTAACCAGTGTTCGATCGTTGGCTTAGCCTGAGCACGTAATCGCACCGCGGTGGTATGAATGAGAAAATGAGCTGTATCTAAATAAAGAACCACTCCGAGCGCACACAACAGCGCAGCCAGCAACCCAACATAAAGCAGGGTAAGTTTGTAGCGTAGCGGGAGGTCATTCCACCGTTTGGCCATCCCCGTCCTTTTCTTCCCCCTCCGGCCGGAAGCTATACCCCAGTCCATATACAGTACGGATCAGCTGCCGTGCCCGATCACCGATTTTGCGGCGTAGATTGCTCACGTGGACGTCAACAACGTTGGCATCACCATCATACTCCAACCCCCATACGCGGTTGAGCAGCGTATCACGCGTGTACACACGACGGGGATGCCGCATAAACAGTTCCAGCAACGCGAATTCGGTTGGGGTAAGGTCGATTGGCTCGTCATTACGACGTACCTCGTGCGTCTCCAAATCAAGGACCAAGCCAGCAGCGCGCAGTACGGTCGGTTCGCCGGTGTTTCCTCGCCGTCGGAGCACGGCACGCACCCGTGCTACCAGCTCTTCGAAACTGAACGGTTTAGTGATGTAGTCATCTGCTCCCATATCTAGCCCAGCCACTCGGTCGGAGATCTCCTTGCGGGCAGTAAGCATAATGATCGGTATATCATTTCCCCGCATGCGCAGCCGGCGACACACCTTAAACCCGTCGAGATCGGGGAGCATTAAATCGAGGATCATGAGATCGAAACCGCCCTTATCCGCCATCTCCAGTCCGGTGCGTCCGTCATGTGCTACCGCTACTTTATATCCCTCATAAGTCAGGCCGATGCGTAACAGTTCTACTATCGTCGGTTCATCTTCCACCACCAAAATATTTATACGCCTGCGTCGTCCGTTCACTTTCTGGCTCATTGTTCGTCCTTTCTGGCTACACCATTCATTACCATTCTAACACGCTTACAGCATTCTAGGACAATCAGGGAGAGGGAAACATCCCCTCTCCCTGAAGCCTGCACCTGCGTGTTGGAATTGCCGGCGGTTATCGCGAGTAGCCTCCGGTGGTTTGAGTCGAAACGGAGCTCACCGTTTTGCCGGTCTTGACGTTCTGTACGCTCATCGCGACGAACGTCCTCTCTCCAGCCGGACCAATATTCATCCAACCCGTCACTTTGACCGAGGAACCCATCGTTGCCACGGAGGTGATCCAGGGTGAGATCTCAGGCGATACTTGAACGGTAACGGTGGTCCCGTCGTCGGTGAGGAGAAGGAATCCTCCGATCTCCCCGGCTGGTCCGTACACAAAGCCGCGTACTACACCGCTCAATGTACTTTTACTTTCCTGGGCGTAAGCAGTAGTGGTTGGAGCTCCAACGCCGGACATTCCCGGTGCTGGCGGAGCTGGAGGGGCCCCAAGAGGAGG
>CAZZJU010000040.1:0-13654 GCA_964654805.1 uncultured Thermotogae bacterium
CAAACCCGGTCGGATCCTGCACACTGAACTCACCACTCTGCCAGGTGATCGTCGCCTGTTGGGAGAACTGCACTACCAAGCCGGTTGCAGTTGCACCCGTGTCGTTAACAAACGTTTTTGTCCCCGCGTAACCCGCGAGTCCTATGACTATCAAGCTAACCGTTACTAATAATGCTTGTTTGGAGAGCTCCCGCATCCCCATTTTCCCCCTTTCACGATCAATTATTTCAACCTATCACAACAGTCGTCCATTGGTCAAGCAGGGCATCACTGTCGAGGCCTAATCGATGGTAAGGGCGAGGCGATAAGGCCCGGTGTAATTTGTCTTTAAGATGGTGCATGCCGTACGCTGGTTATCGCTGACCATCAGCGGAAGTCAGTAGGAGGCGATATGGGGTGGAATCACAATTCTCGCTGCGGGAGCTGAAGCCGGAGGACGGGCCGCGGGTGAGAAGGCTGATGGAGGACAGCCCGGATACCGGCCGGGTCAGTACGGCGATGCGGTTTGAGATCGATCCGGTCGAGTCGTTTAAAGCAGCACAAGGCGATTTCATCGGCGTGGTGGCGGAGAGCCCGGGATCCAACAACCTCGTCGGTTGTTGCCTAGCCCGGTTCGGGCGCTGCCAGTTCGAGGGAAACATCGTTCCCCACGCCCTTATCAACAGCTTGGTGGTGCATCCCGGCCACCGCCGCCGCGGGATCGCCACCGCTCTTGTCAACTGGCTGCTCGAGCGCTGTCGCGCCCGCCTGGGGGAAGGTGGGTTGATCTGGGAGTTGATTCAGCAAGGGAACGTTGGGTCGGTGCGCACGGCGCGCAAATACATGCAGCAGTTTTTTGCTGATCGAATTATGGTTGTGCCGATGAAACCGCGTGCTCGTCCGCCGCGGCCGGTGGCGGGACTCACCGTGCGAGAGATCGGAAAGGACGAGTTCGAGCAGGCAGCGGATCGAATGAATATGTTCTACCAGGAGTTCAACCTGTACGAGCCCCAGACTGCCGGGAGCCTGTCGGGTTGGTGCAAGGCAACACCGTTTGCCGATCCGTTCCGACACTATCTCGTTGCGGTGGATGCAAAAGGCGATCTTGTGGCCGGTGTCGGCGTTTCCGAGAGCTACCTGATGTATACGCTTCGCATCACCCGGATGCCCGCTGGTCTACGCGTCGTGAACGCGGTGCTTAAGGTTGTGCCCCCAGGAGGGATTGCAAAGGAGTTGACCCTCAGTAAGATGTGGTTTTCCCCCGGCCAATGGCAGGCGGCACGCTTCTTGCTCGAGACCGTTCGCTTTCGATGGCACGGCGAGGTAAATATGGTCATTACATGGGTTGATAATTACGGCCCAATGTTGAAGGTTGTCAACCCGCGGCCATGGACTCCGAAAACAAATTCAGCACTGGTTATCTTGCGGAGCCCGGTTCCCGCATCGGCGGAACGCCTCATCTATTACGAATAGGAGTGCCGTTTGACGAACGTCAGGTTTTCGTAGTCCTTCACTACTCCAGGGAAGCGGAGGACGCGGTTGTGCATGACTAGATAGACCCCTGCAGGGACGAGGCGGGCGGCGAGGAGTGATTCGGTCACGTTCTGCACCGCATCGGTGTCGCGGAACTCGTATGGGCGCATTGCCCCAGTGAGGATAACCGGGATTCGAAGATCTGACAGTTCATGGTGGAGTAATTCTCCTGTTTTTGTCAACGTATCCGTACCATGTAGGATCACGATCGCATCCGACTCAGACAGTGACCGTCGCGTCTCTTCCAGGATCATCCGCCGGTCGTCTTCGGTCATCTCCAGAGAGTCCTTAAACACGACCTGTTTATAGGTGACGTCAAGGTCGGGAAGGCGCAGGGTGGCGAGCATCTTCGGTAGAATGGTATGGTAATTGCGCAGTGAGCCGTCGCGTTCGTTGTACGTCTTTTCGATCGTTCCGCCGGTGGTAAGTATCGTAAGTCGCATCTTCTCTTCAAAATTATCCACGTCATCGGTTGAATGGTCAATGGAGCGCTTTGATGAACATGTTCACCGCCGCGTAGAGGAGCACAACACCAAATCCCTGACGCAGCCTGCGCTTAGGGATACGAGTACCGATCCTAGGTCCTATCTGGGCTCCGATCGTAATGCCGAGGATCAGTGGAATGGCCAGTTCGATGCGGAGATTGCCCTCCAGCCAGTGCTGAGCTGTTCCCATGATCGCGCCTGGGACCATTGCAAACAGGCTTGTAGCTGCAGCAGTGACGATGTCGAGTCCAAGGAAGACGGCCAACGCTGGTACCATCAACGTTCCCCCTCCTATTCCGAACATACCCGATGCCGTACCGGCGACCAGCCCGAGGAGGAGTACAGTCGGGTAGAGTCGTTTTCCAGTAAGCGTCCCGTGCAGTGAGAAGCGGATGTTTTTCGGCTCTTTACCCTGGATCATCATCGAGACGGGGTACAAAAGGAGCGCTCCGAACCCGGCGGCGAGCCAGTGTGGGTCGATCACCTCGGTGAGCTGGGCACCGCACCATACACCAAAGATCGTGGTTGGCATGAGAAGAAGGCCGATCCGAACGTTGATTTTTCCCCGTGCCCAGTAAACGATTGAGCTTGACAGGCTAGTGAAAACCACTCCAGCGATGCTCGTTCCTGCCGCCTCTCGAATCGACGGTACAAATCCGGCGAGGGTGAGGAGCGGCACCATGAATATTCCTCCACCGACTCCGAGGATGCTCGCCACGATCCCGATCCCGAGTGCGGCGAAGAACAGCTCGGCAAATATCATCGGAACTCCTTTCCAGGGTTGAAGCATTCACACTATACGCTTTACGTGGCTTAAAGTCACCCTGGTCTGGAAAAACTGGGCCTTAGCCACTAGAGTTAACCGCTGGTCACACTGAGAAAGGGGGAGCTATGGGAACAC
The DNA here is from genome assembly GCA_964654805.1 of uncultured Thermotogae bacterium. Lineage (GTDB taxonomy): Bacteria > Bipolaricaulota > Bipolaricaulia > UBA7950 > UBA9294 > S016-54. Next base: position 2,899 of record CAZZJU010000040.1, read on the forward strand.
ACGTGCCAACAAGGGAAGAAGCGTTCGCGCTTCTGAAGGAGTTCAACCAATCGGAGAGTCTGATCAAGCATGCCCTCGCCGTGGAAGGAGTGATGCGCTACATGGCGCGTAAGCGAGGTGAGGACGAGGAAAAGTGGGGAATCATCGGGCTGGTACACGATCTCGACTATGAGCGCTATCCTGAACAGCATTGCCAGAAGACGAAAGAGATTTTGGAGGAGCGTGGTTGGCCAGACGATTACATCCGTGCGATCATGTCTCACGGTTGGGGAATCGTTACTGATGTTGAGCCGGTGGAGGAGATGGAGAAAGTTCTGTACACGATCGACGAGCTGACGGGATTGGTCACCGCCGTTGCCCTCGTGCGGCCGTCGAGGAGCGTCCTCGATATGAAGCCGAAGTCGGTCGCCAAGAAGTGGAAGGATAAATCCTTCGCTGCTGGGGTGAACCGGGAGGTCATCCAAAAAGGAGCGGAGATGCTCGGGATGGAGCTCAAAGACCTGTTCGAAGATGTGATTATGGGGATGCGTGAGGTAGCGGATCAGATCGGCCTTGCCGGTAACGTACAGGAGGCATGATGACCTATAAACCCGGGCGCTGGAATCTGTCGGATCTCGTTCCTTCTCCGGACGGACCGGAACTGGAACAGTACATCAGTGAACTGAACGCAGCTGTCTCCAACCTTGAAGAAAAGAGGGAGCTACTGAGTGAAAAGATCGGTGAGGACGAGTTCAAAAAGCTGCTCGAGCTGGTTGACAAGATCCATGCTCTGGCACGACGACTCGGGGCATACGCTGAGTTGTGGTTTGCGGAGGACACCGGGAACCAAGCCGCACTCGCGTTTCAAGGACGCATTGAGAAGCTCCTCTCCGATATACGCAACCGGACCCTGTTCTTCGAACTGTGGTGGAAGGGCTTACCAGATGCGGAAGCGGAGCGGCTTCTTTCCGTGAGCGGGGATATTCGTTACTATCTGGAATCACTCCGCCGGTTCAAGCCTTACACCCTGTCCGAGGCGGAAGAACGGGTGATCAACGTCAAGGACGTTACTGGGATAAACGCCCTCGTCACCATGTATGACATGGTGACAAACTCGTTCACATTCACCCTTGAAGTGGAAGGTGAGAAGAAGACCCTTACCAGGTCAGAGCTGATGACCTACGCTCGCCATCCCGACCCCGACCTGCGTGCCGCTGCCTACCGCGAGCTCTACCGGGTGTACGGTGAGCACGCTACCCTCCTCGGCCAGCTTTACCAGTACGTGGTACGTAACTGGAACGACGAGGAGGTCGGCCTGCGCGGTTTCCCCTCGCCGATCTCTCCGCGTAACCTGAGTAACGACATTCCGGATGCGGTCGTGGATACCCTGCTTGAGGTGTGTCGGGAGAACGCGACCCTGTTCCAGGATTACTTCCGGCTGAAGGCGGGCTGGCTCGGCATGGAGAGCCTCCGGCGCTACGACATCTACGCCCCGATTGGGGGCACCCAAGCGACTTACTCGCTCGAAGAAGGGGTAACCCTCGTGCTCGATAGCCTGTCGCGCTTTTCACCGACGCTTGCCGATCATGCCCGCCGAGTGCTCGATGAGGGACATCTCGACTCCGAGGTGCGTAAAGGGAAGTACGGGGGAGCTTTCTGTTTTGGGGTCCTGCCCGGGCTTACCCCGTGGGTTCTCGTGAACTACAACGGTCGCTACGACGATGTATCCACCCTTGCCCACGAACTAGGGCACGCGGTTCACGCCCTGATGGCTGCTGAACACTCGTCCCTCACCTTCCATTCCTCCCTGCCGCTGGCGGAGACCGCGTCTGTCTTCTCCGAAATCCTGTTGCTGGAACGCGCCCTTGAACGGGAGACGGATCCACAGGTCCGCCGGGAGATCCTCGCTCAGTTCGTGGACAGTACCTATGCTACCGTCACTCGCCAGGCGTACTTCGTCCTGTTCGAGCGCGAAGCGCATGAGCTCGTCGGGAAGGGGATAACAACGGACGAGCTTGCTGCCCGCTATCTCGAGAACCTGCACGAGCAGTTTGGAGATGCGGTTGACGTGGAAGAAGAATTCCGTTGGGAGTGGGTATCGATCCCCCATATCTACCAAACCCCGTTTTACTGCTACGCCTACAGTTTCGGTCAACTCCTCGTTCTCGGGCTGTACAAGCGCTATAAAGAAGAAGGGAAGAAGTTTGTTCCGAAATATTTGAAAATACTTGCCCACGGTGGAGCGGCTTCACCACAGGATATCCTGACCGAGGCCGGGATAGATATGACTGATTCCGCTTTCTGGCGGGGTGGGTTCGAGGTTATCTCCGAAATGATTGGTAAGCTCAAACAGGGATAGGATATCACCGGGTCCGAATATCAGCGACGACCGCGTTGGTGAGCGCGATGAGGTCTCTCGTAGCCATACGGACCAGTGTTCCACGGGCGCCAGCGTTGATTACGATGGTGTCGTTCTTTGCTGTTTCGGCGTCGATAAAGGTGGGAAGAGATCGCTTTGCTCCTAGTGGGCTTATTCCTCCCACCTGGTAGCCGGTGATCCGCTCCGCATCGTGCGGGCTCGCTGGCATCACGCGCTTGTATCCACTCGCTCGGGCGAGCCGCTTGACGCTTACCCTTCCTTCCCCGTCGATCAGGGCGAAGATGAACTTGCCGGAATCGGTTTGAAAGACCAGGCTCTTTATCACCTCGGCAGGAGGGATTCCGAGAGCTTGGGCCGCATACTCTGCTCCCTTTTCCTCGTGCCGATAAGTGAGAACCGTGAATTCCACCCCAGCGCCTTTCAACACTTCTATCCCTCGCGTGGTCATGCCATGATAATAACTTACCTTGTCACGATTTGTTATTACCGGTACGATCGATCAGGCAAAGGAGGGGGCATGAAAATATCGAGGATATTGGTGGGGGTCGGACTTATATTCGTTGTCGCGGTGACGGTCATGGGGAGCGTGAACTGGCAGGAGACCGCGGCGGGGGCTCAGTTTCGGGTTAATCCACAGACGGGCGAAACACAGGTGGGCTTCTATATCGCTCTTCAGTATGATTCAGCGCCCAAATGTATTTTGCTTGACGTGCATTGGACGGTATACCACGGGGAGGAACTCCTGGCTGAGGATCACCATCGTGGGGCGAAGCACTGTGGAGGAAGGATACAATCGGTGAGTACCCTCTCCCCGTTTATCACCCCGATGCCCGGTGAATCTTATCGGGCGAAACTTGTGCTCACCGACGTGGCGAATAACATCTCATACGTTCGTACGATAACCTATACAGCTCCGCTTTCGTTTCCCATTGGAATTGGGGTAAACGTGAAGACCCCAAACGGTGAGACGCGTGAGATCGATTGGAGTAGGGTAACGAACGATGATGTAAAGAAACTCGCCGCCTACTTCTCCGAGTTCACTGCCGATTACGTACAGACCGCCTCTGCTATCACTATTTCCGATTTCCCTACGCAATACGCGGCAGACGATGATGCCTATCCGGTGTGGGTCTGGATCTTGGCCACCATTGGCCCGAAGATAACCAGCCAGGGGAACGGGATTTCGATCCACGCTACGTATAATCGGCTTCTGTTCTTCTATCGGGTTCCAACGGCGGAGGCGTTAGACGGAGTTCTGGATCAGTTAAAGAGTTTTCACCAAGAATTTAACGGGCGGGTTTTGGTGAGAAAAAGTGGGGAGGGACCGGTTTATGTCTTCATCGATGATGAAGCGTGGGAGATGCTTTCCTCCGCTGCTGACGAGGCAAAAAGGAGAGGGTTGAACTAGATCCGCCCTTGCACCTCATCGTCTCGCCCTTGTATCCTCAAGCAGCGCATGAACCGGACAGAACGAATCGATACAGACAGGATTTTCTCTGTCCACCCGTTTGCCAAGAGAATCATCGAACGGTTACACGATGCGGGCTACGATGCTTACCTGGTCGGCGGGGTGGTGCGTGACGCCCTGCTCGCAGGCTGGGAGGGGCGGACAGATTTTTCACCCGATGACGTTGACATTGCCACCTCTGCCCTCCCGCAGGAGATCAGGCGTTTGTTCCCCGACCGGCCAATCATCCGAGTAGGAGAAGAATTTGGAGTAATCGTGATTGTGGCCCCGGACGGTCGGCAGTACGAAGTTGCTACCTTCCGCACCGAGGCCGACTACGACGGGCGCTGGCCCGCCCGGGTGGAGCTAGTGCGCGATCTTGCCGGTGATGTGATGCGACGCGACCTCACGATCAACGGACTCGCTGCCGATATTGATGGAACAGTATTCGATCTTGTTGGTGGGATCGAGGACCTGAAGGCGCGGCGCATCCGCGCGATTGGAGATCCGAAGCTCCGCTTCTCCGAGGATTACCTGCGCATGCTGCGCGCGGTCCGGTTCGCCTGTCAGATCGCTGGAACGATCACTCAGGAAACGGAAGCGGCGATCGTGGAGAACGCTGCGAACATCACAAAAATATCATGGGAACGGATTCGCGAGGAGCTGTTCCGCCTTTTGCAGACCGATCAGGCGGCACGCGGGCTCGAACTCCTTGACCGCTACGGCCTCCTTGTTCACATCCTCCCTGAAGTGGAAGCACTTAAAGGAGTTCCCCAGCCGGAGGAGTACCATCCGGAGGGGGATGTTTACGTGCACACGATCGCTGCTGTCCGAGTCGCTGACGGGTTTGTGCACGACCCGCTCGTGAAGCTCGCCGTGCTCCTGCATGACATCGGAAAACCGCGTGCATTCGCACGCAGCGGCGGTGTCAACATGGGGGGACATGAGGCGATCGGAGCGCGAATGGCAAAGAAAATTGGAGAGAGACTCCGTCTGAGCCGTGGGGAAATCTCTCGCTTAACCTACCTCGTCAAGCACCACATGCGGGTCGCTGCCTTTCCACGGATGGGGCGAGGGAAGCAGGTGCGCTTCATTAGTGAGGGGGAAACTGAGGGAGAAAAGTCCATTCGCAAGCGATTTCCGCTGTTCTTCGATCTCCTCCAGGTATTGATCGCCGACTCCGAGGCGAGTGCTCACCGTGCCTCCGGCTGGGCACCAGTCATTGAAGAAACCCTGCGTGTTATTGAGCATATCGAGCATGTAGGGGATCTTAAGCGGGCGCGGGCGTTGATCGACGGACATACTCTGATCGAACTCGGGTTAAAGCCCGGTCCGGAGCTCGGCGAGATATTGAACGAATTACACGACCGGATCCTCTCCGGGGAGATCACTACCAGGGACGAAGCGATCGCTGCTGCCCGCGCTCTCATCGCCCGCAAGGGAAGAACGCCACCCAATTGAAGGACATCCGCGCTGGTGCGGAATGACCACCGCCTTTAGACTGAGACCGAGAAATCGCATTTACCGAAAGGTTGGGCATCGATGGGAACTCCACTTCATATAAGCGATGACCTGGCGCTCGATCTAGAAGAAATCATCGGCCAGTGTATCGCCATCCTCGGGATCCGCGGCTCGGGTAAGTCGAACACCGCCGGCGTGATCTTCGAGGAGCTCCTCAAGAACAACTACCCTCTTTCCGTAGTGGATATAGACGGCGAGTACTTCGGTCTAAAGGAGAAGTTTGAGGTACTAGTGGTTGGTGCTGGTGAGGGGGTGGAGATTGAGGTCGACGTTGACTGCGCCGAGGAAATCGCCCAGATCAGCATGGAGAAGAACGTCCCGGTCGTCCTCGACCTTTCCGGATTCCTATCCGAGGAGCGGAACGCTTTCCTGCAGGAGTATCTGACCTCCCTGTGGAACCTGGCTGGTAAGCTCCGCCGCCCATACATCGTCGGAATAGAGGAGGCGCACGAGTTTATCCCCCAGGGAACGCGCACGGAACTGAAGGAGTTGATCGCCCGCATTGCCCTGCGTGGGCGCAAGCGCGGCCTTGGGGCGATCATCGTCTCCCAGCGGTCGGCCAAGGTGGAAAAGGATGTCCTCTCCCAGGCGGGGATCCTCTTCCTCCACCGCGTGGTGCACGAGGCTGACATGCGTGTTTATTCCGAACTCCTCCCGTGGCGCAAAAGCGAGGTCAAGGAACTCATTTCCGCGCTCGATACAGGAAACTGTGTGTACATAAACGGCGATACGGTCCTTCCGATTTACGTACGTGAGCGGGAGACGTTCCACGCCGGATTCACCCCGTCGCTCGAGGTGGTAGTCACTCCACAACTGAAGCAGGTCAGTCAGTCAATCATCGAGGCGATCGAGCGGGCGAAGCAAGGCAAGGGGAAGAAAACACGCCTCGACGCGCTCAAAGAGAAGATCGCTCGCCTAGAAAGCATGCTCGCAGAGCGGGACAAGAAAATTGAACAATTGGAGGAGATCGCTCGCACCCTCGGCTATATCAAAGTCGAGGTCCCCCCGCCGTCTCTTCCGAATGTGCAGGAGATATCCAAAGCGATTGTTCACTCAGTGGAAGGTGGCGGTATCGATAAGCGCAGGGTTACACGGGACCACCCCACCGTCGATCTTCAGCGGTCTTCTGCTCGCCGAGATGAAGCTGCCAAGGTGATCGATATAGAGGAAGCTCCCGCAGTGGACGGAGATGGGCTTCCCGTCGCGGTGATGCGGCATATAGATAGAATAACGTCTCGGATAGCGCATAAAGGGATACTGGAGCGACGGATTCTGGCGTTTCTGGTGGAACATGCACCTCTGTCTTACTCTGTGGAGCAAATTGCAGCGTGGACCGACTGCGCCCGTGGAGTGATCGAAAATTCCCCACCCCGCGACTTTCTCGAGATGGGACTGATCGTACGGGAGAGACGTACAGACGGGACACATTACCGCAGTAACTTGAAGGCGTTCGTTTCCCGTGAATTCGGCCTCTATCAGCCGGATATCGGTCCGCACGCGCTTCACCTTGTCTCCCAAATTCTTCGCGCACGGATTATCTCTCTCGGATCCACAGTGGAGCAGCTTACTTAGACCGGTCATTTCTTTATATTCCATTATCTTGGCTGATTGACCAATCCTCGGTTTTCTGCTAAGATCTTTTCTGGGAAAGGAGGGGGCATGAAGGTAAAAATCGTCGAACGGCACACAGGTTCGAGTGACGCCCTGCGTTCATATGTGTTGGAAAAGACAAAGGGGCTCGAACGGTATTTCGATCGTATCGTCAGCATAGATGTAGTCCTCTCAGTGGAGAAAGAGCGGCATATTGCGGATATGCACGCTCATTTAGTGAACCGGAAGGTCATCACTGCCCGGGAAGAATCTCCCGATATGTATGCTTCAATAGACGCAGCAGTGGATAAGCTCAAGCGCCAGTTAGTGAGATACAAGGATCATCTTACCGACGTTAAAGAACGGGGAAGCAAAGATAATGCAGCTCAGGATACTTCTGACAAAGAGAGCAAACAGCGCCAGATAATCCGTACGGATACTTACTTCCAAAAACCGATGACTCCCGAAGAAGCAGCGTTGCAGTTGGACGCGATCGATAAAGGTTTTTTGGTGTTTATAAATGCGGAAACGGATGAGGTTAATATTATTTACCACCGTCGCGATGGTAATTACGGCTTGATCGAGCCGCGGCGGTAGGGGCGGGAAAGGTGGTACGGGCACTCTCTCTTTTCTCCGGCAGCTTGGCCAGCCGGATAGCAGCGCGGGTAATTGAGCGGCAGGTTGATGAAGTCTTTCTGCTCCATTTTCGCTCGCCGTTTTTTGCTGAATCCGTTCCATTGCGCGATCTGATAAAAGAAGAGTGGCCGGGGGTAAGCCTGCGTACTCAATCGCTCAAGAAGGACTACCGGCGCATGGCGAACATTCCTCCCCAGGATCATTTCACCCTTAAACGCAGTTGCCTCAGTTGCCGCACTATCATCCTAATGCGGGCAATCAGGTATATGGAGCGGATACACGCGGATTTTATCGTTACCGGGGAGATCGTTGGAAGGAACGGGCTTTCTACCGACGATCTGCTAAGAATCGAAGATACATTGGGAATTTCCGGTATGGTGCTTCGTCCCTTGTCGGCGCAGCTTCTCCCACCGACGCGAGCGGAACGGGCAGGATGGGTTGACAGAGCCAGTCTATTCGGGTTTGAGGCGGATGGTCATGTGCGTCTTGAGGATGTCGCTTCTGACTTAGGGCTGCTTTCGCATATCGATTTTCTCAAAGCAGAGAGACGGTGCAAGCTGACATTCCCCGGTTTCGGCAAGAGACTTGAAAGCCTTCTTGAAGAAGAGGAATTCACCATGAACGCCCTTAAGCTGCTCGACTTTCGTCTTTACTATAAATGTCCTCCTGATGTAAAGATTGTTCTTGCTACGGATGAGGATGAAAAGCGCACTTTGCAGAACTTTTTCCTCCCTCAGGATCTCCGCGTTTATCTTCCTACTTATCGGGGACCAATGGCCCTCGTGCGCACGAACTGGGAGGAAAAGAGCGTTGCGCAGGTGCGTGAGATTGTAGAACTCGCCGGTAGGATCACTGCCACGTACAGTGCTGCACCGTCTGGAACGGTGATCCCGATTAACTTCAGGTTTGAAAGCGACGATGAGACATCGCAGTTGAATGTATCCCCATTTTCATCACCGGCTGAAATTGAAAACTATTGCGTCCTTTACTCGTTGGAGACTCCGCAGTTGCAAACGGGCTTCCTTGAAAAAGCAACGTTGTAGGCTATACTTAAGGGAAGATCTCAGTAGAAGCTTTCTAGGTCGAATTGCAGTGTGAGGTTCCCCAGATAGGGAGAAGGGGGTAGTATGCCATTTTATCGTTACGAATGTGAAGATTGCGGATTTGAATTTAAGATTTTGCATGTAAATGGCAATAAAGAGGAGGTAGCTTGTCCGCAATGTGGGAGCAAACAGGTGAAACGGCTCCTTCCCCGTATCGGGGTGATCTACAAGGGGAACGGTTATTACACGACGGACTATCGCAAGAAGGGTAAGGCAGCGGCTTCTTCCAGCAAAGCCGATAAGAAGGATTCCACGACCGATTCTAAGAAAGACGCATAACCAGCGCGGCGAGAAGGATACATTTAAGAGGTGAATCTATTGATCTCTGGGGACGATATTAAGCGGATAAAACTTCAATTTGCCTCCCCCTCCGTGATGCTCAGCTGGTCGCACGGAGAGGTGACTGAATCGGAGACGATCAACTATCGGACGCACCGTCCGGAACGGGGTGGATTGTACGCCGAGGAGATCTTCGGTCCGGAAAACGACTACGAATGCGCTTGTGGCAAGTACAAAGGGAAGAAATACGAAGGGATCACATGTGAGAAGTGCCATGTTTTGGTAACCGACTCCTCGGTGCGACGGGTGTTCATGGGGCATATCGCCCTGGCGAGTCCGGTGGTTCACTTCTGGTATCTTAAAGGAGTATCTAGCCTGCTGAGTCGACTTCTGGGGATGAAGAAGAAGGAACTGCAGCGGATCGCCTATTATGAAACCGAGCCGCTTGAGCAGGCGTTGTATATCGTGACGTCTTCCGACTGCAAGGAGATAAGGCCCGGGGAGACGATGTACACCGCGGAGGTTGATATCTTATCCAGTGCGTTCCCGTTCACGGTAGAACAAGCCTATTATGTTGAAGACGCCCCGCGTGTGACTGCCGATGAAGCGGGCAAGGTTATCATTGAGGAACGCAAGCTCAAGAATGGGGAACGCTTCCGCGCTGTAGTGATCGGCTCGCAGGAATACCCGATCGTGGGTGAGGTTCCTCTGTTGGTTGAGGACGGCGACGAGGTGGAGAAAGACGCGGTAATTGCGGAACGGCCGGTTGAAGAGATCTGTTCCCATACTGCTTATCAGATGCTCGTTGAGCACTACGGACCGGCAGTAAAAGGGGAGCCGATCGATCAGGAAGTGCTGGACAGCCTTGTTTTCCTCGTTACAAAAGTGAAGGATCCTGCCGTGCCATTGAGCCCGGGGGATCGGTTAAACCGCTTGGAGAAGCGCGCTTACGAACGGATCTACCCGGACGGTTTCGTGGCGATGACTGGAGCGGCTGGGATCAAAGGTCTTCTTGCCACTATCGACCTCGATGAACTCCACCGTGAGCTCACCGAAAAGATTCGTAACGAAACCTCAGCGGGGAACCGTCGGCGTTTGATAAAACGGCTTGAAGTCGTCGATCAGTTGCGCGCGTCGGGCAACGATCCTCAGGATATGGTCCTTGAAGTGATCCCAGTACTCCCACCGGCCCTGCGACCGATGATCCAGCTCGAGGGAGGAAAGTTCGCAACCACCGATCTTAACGACCTCTACCGTCGGATTATCAACCGGAACAACCGGTTGAAAAAGCTGATTGACATGGGGGCTCCTGAGGTGATCCTGCGCAATGAGCGGCGCATGCTCCAGGAAGCGGTTGACGCCTTGATCCATAATGAGAAGAAGGAGAACCCGATCCGCGGCCGGGACAACCGCCCGCTCAAGTCACTTTCCGAGAGGATCCACGGCAAGCATGGCCGGCTGCGTCGCAATCTCCTCGGCCGCCGCGTCGACTACTCGGGAAGAGCAGTCATCGTGGTCGACCCAAAGCTGAAGCTCAGCCAGTGTGGCATCCCGAAGAAGATGGCCCTGGAGCTGTTCAAGCCGTTCATTCTTCACTACTTGGAGACGATTACTTTTTCGGATTTCGACGAGATCAAGAACAAAGCCATGCGCGGTGAGATGCCGGAGGTGTGGGATATCCTGGATAAGTTGATCAAGGATCATCCGGTGCTGCTGAACCGTGCGCCTACACTTCACCGACTATCCATTCAGGCGTTCGAGCCGGTCCTTGTGGACGGGGATGCAATTCACATTCATCCGTTTGTCTGTCCCCCGTACAAC
>CAZZJU010000041.1:0-13370 GCA_964654805.1 uncultured Thermotogae bacterium
CGATGTAGTCATCCTCCTTGGTCCGCTGACCGATCACGCCCTTTCCTCCGCGGCCCTGACTGCGAAACTCGTGTGCCCGCGGGGCATTGGCATAGCCGCGGCGGGTGATTGACACCATAAGATCGTAATCCGGGATCAGGTTCGTGAAGTCGACTTCCCCGTTCTCATCGGTGATCATCGTGCGGCGCTCATCGGAGTGCTTCTCTGCTACGGCGCGCAGCTCGCGCTTGATCGTTTCATCGAGGAGTTCCTCGCTCCCGAGGATCTTCTCGTACTCAGCGATCTCCTCTAACTTTTCTTTGTACTCGGCATCGATCTTTTCCCGCTCCAGTCCGGTCAGCTGCGAGAGCCTCATCTTGAGGATGGCATCGGTCTGCTCGTCGGAAAGGTCAAGTTCCTCCTTCAGATGGGCGGCAGCGGTCGTCGTATCCTTTGCAGCGCGTAGAAGCTCGATCACCCGCTCGATGTTCGTCAGCGCCTTGATGTAGCCCTCGAGGATGTGAGCACGGGCGCGGGCCACCTTGAGCCGGTGCTCAGTGCGGCGGCGCACCACTTCGCGGCGGAAGTCGATGAACGAGTTTAGGATCTCCTTCAAAGAGAGGGTGCGCGGGTTTCCATCAAGGATGACGAGGAACACTGCGGCGAACGTCCGCTCGAGCGGTGTGTACTTGTACAGCCGGTTCAGGATGACGTTCGGGTTGGCCGAGCGCTTCAGCTCGATCACAATACGCAGTCCATCGCGGTCGGATTCGTCGCGCAGATCCGAAATCCCTTCGAGTTCCCCGGAGTGAACCTTGGCTGCGATCGCTTCTACCAAAGTGGATTTTCTCAGCTGATACGGAATCTCGGAGATGATAATCCGGTCATCCTCGATTGTCGCCTTGCCGCGGACGGTGATCTTCCCCTGCCCGGTCCGGTACATTTCCTCAATTCCTTCCCTGCCCATGATGATCCCGCCGGTGGGGAAATCAGGGCCGGGAATAAACTGCATGAGGTCCCGGACCGAAGCTTCAGGATGATCCATCAGATAAATAATCCCATCGATCAGCTCTCCTAGATTATGCGGCGGGATCTGGGTTGTCATCCCGACCGATATTCCCCACGCTCCGTTCATAAGCAGGTTGGGCACCTTGGCCGGGAGGACGACCGGTTCCTTCAGGGAATCGTCGAAGTTCGGCATCCATTCGACCGTTTCCTCACCGAGCTCCTCGAGGAATTCGGTCGCGATCGGGGCGAGGCGCGCCTCGGTGTAGCGCATCGCCGCCGGGACATCCCCGTCGATCGAGCCGAAGTTCCCTTGACCATCGATTAAGGGATAGCGATAGGAGAACGGCTGGGCCATGTTGACCATGGTGTCGTAGATCGCCGCGTCCCCGTGGGGATGGAATTTACCCATCACCTCTCCCACGATGCGAGCTGACTTCTTGTGCGGTCTGCCCGGGGTAAGACCGAGCTCGTGCATCCCGTACAGAATACGACGTTGCACCGGCTTCAGGCCATCGCGCACATCTGGGATCGCACGACCACGGATGACGCTCATCGCGTAGTTGATGTAGGATTGCTCCATCTCCTCTTCGATGAACGTCCTCTCAATTCGTCCCATACTTTTTCTCCCGATCGTTAAAACGTTGTATTAACTAAGTATACCTAATCCCCCAATCGCTTTCACAAATCAGATCTATCAATTCACTACTCACCTAAATCGGCGCATTTGTAGCTGCGCTAAACCGAGCATTCCTATAACCAACCCCGCTATAGAGGTCATATATGCTAGCAATTCTAGCCATAGACTTGGTGCAATTAAGTGAGTTACTATTAAAAACGGCAATCCTGCTCCAACAAGGAGTAGTAAGCCGCCAATAATAATCATCTTCACTGACTTATCCATCACTACATTCCCAAGAAAATTCTAGGACACTATTTACTACTGATAAAGCCAGCATTTAACAATATGCTGGGGCTCGGGCTCGAATTCTGGTGGCTCCTTGCTCTCACACAGCCCTTTTATCATTGATTGACATCTAGGATGGAATCGGCATCCACTAGGTGGCCGGAGTAGACTTGGAGGCTCACCTGGTGGAACATCGCGGAATGTAGCAGCATTACTCGGATCTGGATCAGGTATCGCATTAAGCAATGCACGTGTATAAGGATGCAATGGATTCCTAATTAACTCATTGATATCCGCTTTTTCTACGATCTGTGCTGCGTACATTACAAATCCCCTCTCAGAGAAGTACCGTACTGTAGACAGATCATGCGTGATATATATCACTCCAATCCTGTACTCCTCTTGAAGAGCGCGGAATAGAGTCAAGATTTCTACCCGCACCGAAGCATCCAGCATTGACACTGGCTCATCCGCAACGATAAATTTGGGACCCGTAACCAAAGCACGGGCAATAACCACGCGTTGTTGTTGCCCTCCGGACAGCATGTGGGGAAACTTGGAGAGGAAATCATCTACCGGCGTCAGCTTAACTTTCGTCATGGCCTCCCTGATGCGTTCCTCGCGCTCATTTGGGTTGCCTGTATCATTAATTACCATTGGTTCTAATAATATCCGATGAATATCCATAAATGGCGGCAGGGCCCCATATGGATCTTGCTGCACAAAGCCCACTTGGGAGTGATACCGACGTCCCAGTTGCTGTATGGGTTCCCCCTCGAATAGTATCTCTCCTTTAGTCGGAGGGTATAATCCTAAAACAGTCCTGCCCAATGTAGATTTACCGCAGCCGCTTTCGCCAACTACCGTGATTGCCTCACTGGTAGCAAGATCAAAGCTAACTTGATCTACAGCCCGTATAAATCCTACATGAACAAAGCCCCATTTCCGTATCTCAAACCATTTACTGAGGTTATTAACCCTCAATAATTTATCGCTTTGCACACCTGTTAATATAGATGGCATTTTATTTTTCTCCCTTGTACTTCTTTCATCTCTGGCTCCGTTCCACACGCCTCAAACCTATGTTCGCATCTATCCGCAAAACGACACCCTATAGGAGGATTTATCAAGCTAGGTGGTTGCCCAGGAATAAATTCGAGTTTTTTATCCTCACGCAATGTAGGTACGCTTGCCATCAGCTTTTGCGCATATGGATGTAGCGGATTTAGATAGAAGTCACCCGCGGTTCCCATCTCTACCGCCTGTCCTGCATACATAACGATAGCGTTTTCCGCCAACTCACTGGAAGTAGCAATATCATGCGTGATTAAAATGTAACTAATTTTTAATTCTTGCTGAATTCGTTTCAACGCGTTTAGAATGTTAGCTTGGGTAAGAACATCTAAAGCAGATGTCGGTTCATCCATGACTATCAATTTTGGCTTGGTAACCAATGCCATAGCGATAACCGCCCTCTGGCGCATTCCACCTGAAAGCTCAAACGGATATCGCCCCATAAAATCCAATGGTACGCCCGCTAGCTGAAGTGCCTCTTGTACCCGATTCAGCACCTCTTTTTTGGACATTTTCTGCGAGTGGATAAAAAGCGGTTCTGAAACTTGATTGCCCACCTTTACCACTGGATTCAGTGAATTCATCGCCCCTTGGGATACATATGACATTTGCATCCATCGGACTTTCTGCCGGAACCGCTCATCCGAAAACTGCATGATATCAACGTCATCGAGATACACCCGCCCTGTGTAGGTACTGACGTTTCGGGGCAACAACCGAAGGATGGCCTTAGCCAGTGAACTCTTCCCACATCCTGATTCTCCAACAATTACTACAGAACTATCATGGGCTAATTCAAAGCTTACATTATCTACCGCTTGAACGATTCCCTTGCTCGTGCGAAAGTATAATCGCAAATTCTCGACTTTTAGCAGCATGATTATCTCTCCCTCAGACGCGGATTCAAAATCCTGTCAAGAGTAAATCCTACCATTGTAAAGCTATATCCGGTAATCATTAGGAAAAGCGATGGTTCTATCACCCAATAATAGTAGCCGTGATATAACGCTCCTGTGTTAAACGCGTCCTCTAAAATCTTGCCCCAGGTCGGAAGAGATGGATCTCCTAACCCAAGCATTGCTAGCGTTGCTTCCAGAAATACCAAATCCGGAATTAGAAGAACAAAGCTTGGAATGAGCCAAGGAATAGCCCGTGGGATTAAATATCTAAATACTATCCGAATTCCCTTTGCTCCATAGCAGCGAGCAGCTTCAACATACGGAGCATTTTTCTCCTGCATGAACATAGCGCGGAAGGTCTTGATTTGTCCTCCGACTATACTGAGTAAAATCACCGCACCTAATATGATCCAAACGCTCGATGAGTAGAACATCGCTATGCCGATAAGAATTGGGAGAGTAGGAATTACCATCCGTATTTCAGTAACTCGTTGAATTACCGCATCTACCCATCCACCATACCATACTCCAACTGCGGAGATTATCAGCATAGCAACAATGGTGAACAACGCCCCCAGTATTCCAAACCCGAGCGCTACCGGATCCCCCCACAGCAGTCCCAGCATCAAATCGCGCCTGAGGTGATCGGTACCTGCGAGCCCGAATACTTGGCCATATACGATCAGCTTAGCTTCGATACTGGAATTCTTCTCAAACAGGTACGCCTCTATAATGAGTTTATATTTCCCTTTAACTGGTTTAGTAGGGTCATTGGGGGAAGCAAATAGTCCCTTCTCCGGTGGGAGATTTCCCAACTTAGACTTCAGATCAGCATCCTGGGAGATGATATACCACTCAGAAGCGCTCACGCCCCGATTGCCAAATACAATCTCACGCCCGTCCGGAGTGAACCAATGAAGGACAACAAACGGCTGCTTTGTCTGATACTTGGCATGAAATGAAATCGCTATTTCTTTTGGGAAGCCATCGTAGCTATAATTAAAAGTTAATGGTAATTCAACCTTTTCTATCCCGTTTCCCAAAGACTCTACTTTACCTTTAATTCTACTAGTGCTTATTTTAATTGTCTTAGGTAAATTTATCCCTGGAAATACATCTATCCATTCTGGCAAAGCATTCCTCGGATTTTCCTGCCATACCTCACTCCCGGCGCGCCACAGTCTCTCTGCTTTGCTATACGGAATAGCAATTACCACGTAGATAGCTAACACCACCAAAATCAAAATAAACGACAGCCCAATAACTGCTGATTTATACTTGAAAAGTTGTCGCAAGGCTTCATAGAACGCTTTCATCGCCTCTCCTCTCCTCCCCCGATTCGAATCCGAGGATCGACCAGAGCGTAAATTATGTCAAGCAAATAAACGGTTATCGCCAGAAGATAAGCGTACAAGATCATCTCTCCGATAACTACTGGAGTATCGAATGAGCTTATAGCTTCCCAATACAGCATTCCCACCCCAGGCCAATTAAACACGGTTTCAGTGACTATCGCGCCCATCCATGTTGAAATTAGCATCAGCGCAAAACTGGTGATTATCGGAGGAAGAGTGGGACGAAGTATATATCGCCGTTCCAGAGCCCGTGCAGGCACCCCCTTAGCCCGCGCCATTTCTACATAATCCTCGCTGGAATATATAAGAAAAAATGTTCTCCAACTGTAGATCCCCATAAAGATACTTGGCACCGTCCATGCCAGTACCGGAAGTATTAAGTGCTTAAGGTGGTTAAGGATATACCCCAATTCAGTAGGCGGAGGTGGAGCGTCAACCAAGCCACCGAATGGTAATATACCGAGTATTGCAGCAAAGATTAGTATATACATAACTCCCCAAAACCACGGCGGTGCAGCAGATAGAGGAGCCAGTCCAATAATGGTTCGATCTGTAACACTCCCATACCGACGAGAAAGGAATAATGCCACAAATATTGAAATAAAGAAATAAAGCAAATTACCAATTCCAAATAGTTCGATCGTCACTGGCAGGCGCTCTTTGAAAATCTGCCAGACGTATTTAGAACCAGAATTACTGACTATATGCTCCGATCGTCCCAAGTGAAGACTAAGCGCATCTATCAGATATCTCCAACTTCGGTAGAGAAATGGCTTATCTAACCCGAGTCGTTCTTTCTCTAATTCAACCTTTCGCTCAACAATCTTTTGCAACTCGCTAGGAGTAAGTTGACGATACTGCGGGTTAGCATGGATAGCCATTCCTACTTGCTCTCTAATCTGACCTTCTTTAACTTTATCTACATATCCCCCCATATTGACAACCAGGATGCTGAGGTAGATGCCAACGACTACGGAAAATCCAACTGCGAGTGCCCGTATAGCTGTATACCGTAGAAGCCTTAGGAAAGTCTGGGATTTTCGCATATCCTCACCTTTTTGTACATAAGATAGGGGGCGCGGGGAATAACCCCGCACCCCACAATGTATCCTAAAATTGTACCGCTACGGAGCAGCTACAAACGTTGCGCTCTTATAGCTCGGTATAGCAACGACTTTGGAGGATACTACCACTTCTATCTTGGTAGATCCCGCTACAAGTTTCTTCGTCTGCTCCGGAGTGAGTACAACCTGCCAGGTGGAACTGGCCATGTACTTCGCTTCACCCTTAAGAACCAGGTTGCCGTTGGCGTCGAAGATCAAGTACTTCACAAAATTGATCTCATCGCTCGGGTATGGCTCGCCCTTATAAGTGATATTCACAGGGATCATCGCACCAGCACCGATCTTGAGTACGGTCGGAGCGGTGAGTTCTACTTTAGCGATCTTAGGCTCAACAAATCCCGCCCATTTATCCGCTGGATCGGGGAACTGAGCAAATCGCTTGAGAACAACGATCTTGGCGGTAGTATCGACGCTATCCAGGTAGAACGGACCATTACCCACCCAGAAGTGTTTCTTAGCATCGTACCACGCCTTCAGCGCCTTGTACCGAGCTGCTGCATCATCGGCTGAGATGTACTGACCAAGCGTAGCCTTATACGGGATATACCCATCCTTGGCTGCCTGATCCAAGTACTTAGCTAGGATCTTAAGGCTGGGACCAGCAATGTAGTTAGCTTGGTCTACCTTCAGCTTATCCGCTTTATCAGCGGTAAACGCCAGCTCCTTATTCTTCTCAGCGAGGATTCCCAAAGCCACCACATCCCACGGAGCGGCACCAAAGCCGTAATCAGCGTCAAAGCTGTCCGCAGCGGTCGCAGCGATATACTCCGCATCCAGATATACCTGGTCGGAGTAGTACTCTATCACCAATGGGTCCTTCTTAACGATCCTGAAGCCCTTGAAGTACTCCTGGAACGCCTTGAAACTATCAACTTGAGACTCATCATAGATGGCTGACTTCGGATTAGCCTGATCAAAGGACATAATCATCGGAAGCAGCACATCTGCTATGGACATTGTGGAACCATCGTCCCACTTCATCTTGAACATGTTAGGATCGTAGTACACCACCGTCTTTGTCTTGGCGGTGAGCCCATCGGGATACTTCTCCCCAACAGTGATCCACTTCTGGTTGACAGCATCCCAATCGATGTAGGCATCAGAAGGAACCTGGATCTTATCGACGAACTGTAACTTAACCCAGTCAAGGGTGCTAGTAACCGGTAACCCTTTCTGTACATACACCTCGGCTTTAGTAACCCTCTGCGGGAGATAAAGCCCGGTATATGGATCAGGCAAAGTAGCGCTATCCCGCGTCGCCCGGTAAACCGTGGTATCGTAAATCCAGTTCGATCCACCAACCGGGTTCCACGGTTCGTTCAGCATATCACCGTTGAGAACCTTGATAGTACCACCAACCTGTCCTTCTCGTCTGACAGTATACGGCCACAGCGCACAACCATACACCCCACCGGACAGGTCTGACGCGACATCCACACCTTTCACGATCGCGAACACTGGCGCTTCATTAGCCGCCCACACCCTGACGGAATCCTTCATGGAGAGCTCGAGAGCCTTGGCCATCAGTTCCTCGCGCTCCTTAAGTGTGGAGAAATCGCGGTTAGCAAGTTTCTTAGATACTTCGTCAAACTCGGGTGATGGCTTGTACGCCTGCCAGAGCGGGTATGGAAGTCCGCGCTTAGTGTAGTAAAAGTCAAAGTTATCAGCTTGGTCTCGGCTTACAACTGTGCTCAACCATCCACCGGTGTAGATATTCCACTTACCCTCGGCAGGATTCCCGAGAATCCACAGCGGAGCAAGGTCGCGGGAGCGTCCATACTTGCGATTGACGGTGAATCCAAGCCCTTCAAGCTGGGTAGCGACATAATCACCAATCTGTTTGCGTACATCTTCTACACGGATGAGGAAAGTAACCTCAACCGGTTTGCCGTTGTACTGCCATTTCCCATCGACCAGTTTGGCGCCAAGCTTAGTCATCTCATCAGCGATTATTTTCCTCGCAGCCGCCACATGAGCCGGGGTGTGAGAATACTTCGCTTCCAACGCTTGGGCTACATCCACCAGTCGAGCATAATCAGGGAACGTCGGGGTAAGCGCGAAATACCTCGGTATTGCCAGACCACCGTAAAGCTCATTACAAATGTAATTACGATCGATGATCCAGTTCATCGCTTCCCGGATCTTTGCATCACCGAATGGATTAAGTCGCCCATCGTTGAATTTAAGAACCGGGTTAAAAGTAAGCTCAGAACTTACTCCGTACGCCTTTTTAGTATAAAGATTGGAAGAACTGAGAATGCGTTTGTACACATCCGGGATAGCGATGGAATACATGTAGAGATCGCCCTGTCCCTTTTGGAGCATGGTAATGGCTTTTGCCGGATCGGGCTGTTCCTGGAAGACCAACTCGTCCACCCATGCTCCGGTGCGAGTCTCTTTAGCTACCCCCCAAATCGCCATTGAACCTAGCACAAACGCTACAAGCAGCCCTATTAGCCCTACTTTACGTAGCATATCTACCTCCCTTTTTTGATATTGTCACAACACTCCCAATATGGGAATGAAGAGCTCAGAATTGGCCGCTAGCTACCCGATTTATCACCTCCCCCGCTCGAGACTCTTGTACTAGTGGAGAAGCAAATTTCAATTACAAATTATAGACATTTTGACGGAGCCGGACAAATAGAACGTCACCTTCCCTAGCCAGATTTGACTAGTCATATTGTGCCTGCCGACACTTTTGACAGAGATATGCACTCTCGCTATACTAGCGGCGCGGGGTTTGGCGCATGTTGCAGGAAGTAGGAGGATGGTTATGGAGATCCTGAAAGTCGCGTCCCGTTCAAACCCGAACTCGGTCGCCGGAGCGATCGCCGGGGCATTGGAAAAAGACGGAGTGGTGGAGCTTCATGCGATCGGTGCTGGAGCAGTTAACCAAACAGTTAAAGCAATCGCTATTGCCCGCCGTCTCGTGGAAAAAGGGAACGACGCTCCGATTAAAGTCGTCCCTGGATTTGTGGAGCTCAAAATCTCCGGGGAGGACAAAACCGGCATCCGGTTCATCGTGGAGAAATAACTTCCCCACATTCTATCAATGACATTAAGAGCAAGCGTTAGAGGATACCTTGTTTCGGCTTGGAGAGCCCTTGAGCTTCCGGCAGTTCCTGTGGAAGTGGCGCCGGCTGAGCGTCCGGAGTTCGGTGATTTTTCGACCAACCTTGCCTTAGTCGGAGGTAAGAGTGCTGGCATTGCTCCCCGTGAGCTTGCAAAGCGGATCGTCGAGCACATCCCGGACGGCCCGTTCTCCAAAATTGAGATCGCTGGCCCAGGATTCATTAATCTATTTCTAAAGCCGGAGTTCATTCAAGCGGCCCTAAGTGAAATTTTAAAGGCAGGGGAGAATTTCGGCCGTGCGGATACCGGACAAGGAGCATCCCTTCAAGTTGAGTTCGTCAGCTCCAATCCGACAGGACCGCTCACAGTAGGCCACGGACGTCAAGCGGTACTCGGAGACGTTCTTGCCTCCCTCCATACGGCTATCGGCTACGAGGTGACACGGGAGTACTACTTCAATGACGAGGGCCGTCAGATTGACCTGCTAGCGAAATCCCTGTGGGTGAGGTATCGGGAGTTGTTTGGCGAGCAGCATGAGATCCCGGAAGGTGGCTACCACGGCGACTACTTGATCGAGATCGCTCGCGAAATAAAAAACGAATTCGGTGACCAGTTCCCCCAGTTCGATTCCCAAGCGCGGGAGTTCTTCAAAACTGCAGCTGTATCCCGAATCAAGGAGTCAATCCGCGAGGACCTCACCCGCCTCGGAGTACAATTTGACGTTTGGTTCAGCGAGGGGGACCTCCACCGCAGCGGCGAGGTAAACGCCACACTGGATGCCCTGCGCGCGCGCGGCGGAACTTACGAGAAAGACGGAGCGGTGTGGCTGAAGGCGGAGGAACATGGAGGGGCAAAGGATTCCGTCCTCATCCGCAGCGATGGACGTCCAACCTACCTGATGGTAGACATCGCCTATCACATGAACAAGTTCCGCCGCGGCTTTGCCAAGGTAATCGACGTACAGGGATCGGACCATCAGGTGGAGCAAACCTGTGTCAAGGCGGCGCTACGCATCCTCGGGTTGCCCGAGGACTTTCTTTCCTACGCGGTGCATCAGTTCGTAAGCATCAGGGAGAAAGGGGAAAAAGCTCGCATGTCGACCCGGGCGGGGAGGTTTGTTCCCCTGCGTGAACTGATCGACACCGTTGGTCGGGACGTGGTCCGCTATTTCATGGCAGCACGCAAACCGCAGAGTCATCTTGAATTCGACATAGACCTCGCCCGCGCCCAGTCCCTCGACAACCCTGCTTACTACATCCAGTACGCTCATACTCGCATTGCCTCGATATTCCGGAAAGCAGGAACTACACTTGAATGGTCAGAGGTCGATCTATCCCCACTGACAGCACCAACGGAGCTTGGCCTGATCAAGCTCCTCGACCGCTTTCCCGAGGTGATCGAACAGGGAGCGCGCGAGTTCGCCCCTCATATGCTCACTGATTACACCCTCGAGGTCGCTCGTACATTCCATGCGTACTACGATGCATACCGGGTGTTAGGGGAGGAAGAGAAAGTGACGCGTGCCAGGTTAGCCCTTCTTGCAGCGACGAAGACGGTCATCGGCCGATCGCTCCGCCTTCTGGGAATGTCCGCACCGGAGGTGATGTGATGGC
The DNA here is from genome assembly GCA_964654805.1 of uncultured Thermotogae bacterium. GTDB lineage: Bacteria > Bipolaricaulota > Bipolaricaulia > UBA7950 > UBA9294 > S016-54. The sequence goes on from CAZZJU010000041.1 coordinate 11,032, forward strand.
CTGGCTCGACCGACTCAAACGCGGTCTCAAGCGTACACGCACCGGATTCACCGACTCGATCGGCCAAATCCTCAAGCAAGGGAAGCTTGGACCGGAAGAGCTCGAGGAACTGGAGGAGGCGCTGATCGCTGGTGACGTTGGGGCACGCGTCGCCGTGGAGCTGGTGGAGCAGATCGCCAAAGTAAATGGGAAGGGGAACGAGCCGCTTGAGGCCTTGAAACAAGGGATAAAGGAACGGCTCGCTGGTGCGGAGCGCCGGATTGCGTTGCGAACCGATGGTGGTTTGACGGTGATCCTCGTAGCCGGGGTGAACGGATCGGGGAAGACGACCACAGTGGCCAAGATTGCTGCCCGCCTGCGCGCCGAGACCCCGGACATTCCAATCACCTTTGCCGCTGCGGATACGTTCCGAGCAGCAGCGATCGAGCAGCTTTCGGTGTGGGCTGAGCGGGTGGGCGCTGACATCGTCAAGCACCGAATCGGGGCCGATCCGGCCGCTGTAGTGTTCGACGCGCTCGACCATGCGGCCAAGACCGGCGGGGTTCTCCTGATCGACACCGCGGGTCGACTTCACACTAAGCATAATCTGATGGAGGAGCTAAAGAAGATCGAGCGGACCGTGCAGAAGAAGCTCGGCCGTCCTTCGGACGAGCGGCTCCTCGTCCTCGACGCGACGACCGGACAGAACGGGATATCACAGGCGCGCCTGTTCAACGACGCTATCGACCTCTCCGGGATCGTACTCACCAAGCTCGACGGAACGGCGAAAGGCGGGGTTGTCCTCGCCATCTGGGAGGAACTGCGGCTTCCCATCCTGTACATCGGGGTCGGAGAACAGAAAGAGGACCTGCACGAGTTCTCCGTCGACCAGTTCGTCGAGGCGCTGTTTGCCGGGTAAAATCGAAATTTGATGGAGGTGTAGTTAAGTGAAAAAGTACGTGTATTTCTTCAGTAAGGGTAAGAGCGAGGGTAACGCCTCGATGAAGGATCTCCTCGGAGGGAAGGGGGCAAACCTTGCGGAGATGGCTAGGATCGGAATTCCGGTTCCCCCAGGATTCACCATCTCGACTGAGGTATGTCGCTATTACGCCGAGGAGCACCCGGGAGAGTACCCTGCCGGGTTGAAAGAACAAGTCGAGGAGAACATGCGCAAGCTCGAGGCCGAGACCGGAATGCGGTTTGGCGACACGGAAAGCCCGCTTCTCGTCTCGGTCCGTTCCGGAGCGGCCGTCTCCATGCCCGGGATGATGGACACAGTCCTCAACCTCGGCTTGACCGATGAAACGGTGAAGGGCCTTGCGCAGAAAACCGGAAACGAACGGTTTGCCTACGACGCCTACCGCCGGCTCGTCCAGATGTACGGTGACGTCGTGCTTGGGCTGAAGCCGGAGAGCGAGAAAGAACTCGATCCGTTCGAGCAGATCATCGACGCGTTGAAGAAGGATCGCGGGGTTGAGCTCGACACTGACCTTACCGCCGATGATCTAAAGGAGCTTGTCGAATCGTTCAAGCAGGTGATCAAAGAAAAGCTCGGAGTGGACTTCCCCCAGGATCCGAACGAGCAACTATGGGGAGCAATCGGGGCGGTATTCGGCTCGTGGAACAACCCGCGGGCGATCAAATACCGGGAGATAAATAACATTCACGGCCTGATCGGAACCGCGGTGAACGTCCAGGCAATGGTGTTTGGAAACATGGGCGAGAACTCCGGTACCGGGGTCGCGTTCACCCGTAACCCAGCGACCGGGGAGAACGAGTTCTACGGCGAGTACCTGCTGAACGCGCAGGGGGAAGACGTCGTCGCCGGGATCCGCACTCCGCAACCGATTTCCAAGCTGAAGGAGCAGATGCCGCAGGTCTATCAAGAGCTCCTTGAGATCCGCAAGATCCTGGAAGACCACTACCGCGACATGCAGGACATCGAGTTCACCATCCAGGAAGGAAAGCTCTACCTCCTCCAGACACGGACTGGGAAGCGGACTGCAGCGGCCGCAGTGCGGATCGCGGTCGACATGGTGGAAGAAGGGAGAATCACCAAGGAGGAGGCGCTGATGCGTGTCACTCCCGAGCACATCGATCAGCTCCTCCATCCGACATTCGATCCGGAGGCGGAGAAGAAGGCTGTGCTGCTCACCAAGGGACTCCCAGCAAGCCCGGGTGCGGCGACAGGAACGGTCGTCTTCTCCGCCGAGGCAGCGGAGGCCGCAGCGAATCAAGGAAAGAAGGTGATTCTTGTCCGGATCGAGACCTCACCCGAGGACATCGGCGGAATGAACGCCGCGCAGGGGATCCTTACTGCCCGCGGCGGGATGACAAGCCACGCTGCCGTTGTAGCCCGT
>CAZZJU010000042.1:0-12747 GCA_964654805.1 uncultured Thermotogae bacterium
GCGCGGAGGAGAAGGTGAGACGGTGAGTATCCCCCACGGCTTTATAATCTATACTTCCGGATACCTGCCCCGCGGGGGACAGAGCGAAGGAAGAAGACAAGGTGATTTCGGTTATTGGGTTACCGACACGGGCCGGGAAAAAGTAAACACGTGCTTTACCGGAGAAGCCAGCAATTGCGTAGTGCACCACTACTCCCAAACCTATCTCGTTGAACCGACTGAAGTAATCGAATAGGATCGTTCCGTAATTGTTTCGGTCGAGGTAGAACGGAAAATTCCATTTGAGGAAAAACCCATGTAATGCGCTTTCTCCGAACGCCGGGAATAGAGGGCTTTCCATAGTCTCTTTCAGTGGCTGTACGTACACCGGCAGCCAAAAAACCGGTGTTCCGAACGAGAAGACTGATAGGTTAAATGCGACTATCAAGCGATTCGGGTACAGGATCAGCTTGCTCATCTCGATCGAATACGGTTGTGCTTGCAAGACCCCGCTGCAACAATCACAAGTGGAAAGCTCGCCGTTGCTAATCTCGATTGCTGATACATCTCCGGTTTCGTCGAAAGTGATGCTCCCTTCTTTTCCGCGGTAGATCAGGATATGTTCCTCGCCTTTTGAATTTTTGAACCGGCTGCGCCCTTGGAAATCAACAGTTGTCGCTTCTTTGGTTGACAGGCCGTTCCCGTGGGGGACTAATTTTGCTGTCAGTTTGCTACCGCGCAATTCGAGGTCAGTCCCTATTTGGATGCTAACCCGACCCGCTGCAGATAGTGTCCACTTCTTATCGTTGTTCTGATCCAGTCGTACTCGGTCGGCGGAAAGGGTGACTTTCTCGTATGCAAGGTGGACAGAGCCGGTTGCTTCCACGTGTTTATTGTCTGAGGAGATGAATAACTTGTCACAGTCGATCGTCACAGGTGGAGGAGCCCCGGCGGAGTGTAGCCAGAACATGATAAGGACTAGAAAAGGAAGTATACGTTTCACAACGTGTTTTATATCGCCACTGTGTAGTCTATCGAGGCGCAAAAACAGCAGTAATCCCATAAACCCGAACGCAATATCCGGGATCCAAGCAGCTATTGCTGGGGGCAAAATCCCCCGTTTACCCAACGTTTGCGTCCATAGGAGGGTTCCTTGAAACAGCCCTACCAGGAGAAATCCGATTACTATTCCAACGGCCCGGCTGCGCCAAGCGAAGAGAAGGCTCATTGTCCCACCGAACAGGACGAAGACTACGGTAGCAAGGGGGATCGCCGCTTTGAGGTTGCACTCGACGATCAGTTCGTCAGCTGGAAGCCCGCTGCGCCTCAGCATATCTATGCGTTGCCTAAGCTCACTTATTCCCATTTCCGCTGGGGTGCGCGATGAGAATAAGGCACCGATGCTTTCGTTTCCTGCGGTTATCTTCAATTCTTTAAACGTACCGCTGTAGATCAGAACACCTCTCGAATCATATCCGTAAACACGACCGTCAGTTAATGACCAAGTTTCTCCTTCCCATCGTCCTCGTTGAGCAGTGAGAATCGTTACCGCTGCTTTTGCCGCAGGGAAAAGCTTGCCCTGGGGGTCGTATACCAGGACTTCGTGTAAGGTTTTATCTTTCTCATCATAGCGGCGCACATAGAAGAATTCCCCATGTGGCCCTTTAAAAAAAGTATTCGCTCGGATATGGGGGGTGCCCTCGCGGAAGATGATCGTCTCCAGGGTGGTTTGATATGCACGTTCCGCTGGCGGTACTGCCCAGTTGTAGAGTACGAAATCACCGATTCCGAGAGCAAGCGCTGCGATCACCAATGGCAGAAGTATGCGCCGGAGCGATATCCCTGCTGCTTCGAGTGCCATTATTTCGCGGTCGTGTACAAGTCTTCCGAACCCGAGGAAGGTAGCGAAAAGTCCGCTTACTGGGAGGGCGATGACGAGCATGGCCGGGGTCTTAAACAGCAGCAGTCTGATCATTACGGAAATGCTCACCCCTCTGTCGACCATTAGACCCGACAGGGAGAGTATCAGATTGAGCAAGATGAACAGGAGTAGCCCACAAACGGAAACGACAAATGGGCCGGTCATTTCTTTGAGCAGATAGCGGTCGAATCGATGCATGAGCATAAGGTTATAATACCTAAAACGCTCTGTGTATGGCTAATTTTCTCCCGATTGACTGGGTTTGTTCAGTCAAGTATAGTGGGATGAGGGAGGACCATGAGTAAGCGAGTATACGTCGAGACTTGGGGCTGCCAGATGAATGTCCATCAGTCGGAGCGAATCCTCGGATTGTTCGAACAGTATGGATATGTACCAACCGAGGATATCGCTACAGCTGACGTGGTGATCTTTAATACATGCGCCGTGCGCCAGAAAGCTGAGGAGAAGGTGTATGGTCGGGTTGGCCAAGTAATGGAGTTGAAAAAACGCCGCCCGGTGATATTCGGATTTGGCGGATGTATCGCCCAGGTGCGAGGTGAAGAGCTTATATCTCGGTTCCCAGTAATTGATTTTCTGTTTGGAACAAGTGATTTGCGCGCTCTACCAGGCATTGTTGCTTCGGTCTCTGCTGACGGGAAACGGATCGTTCATACTCCGAAACCTGAGGGAACGGAGGAGCTACCGGCTGTTCGAATGAGCTCGGTGAGTGCGATGGTCACAATAACCGAAGGTTGCTCCAACTTCTGTTCCTACTGTATCGTGCCATACGCCCGCGGCCCGCTGCGCAGCCGCCCGCCAGAGATGATTCTTCGTGAAGTAGAGGGAGCGATATTAGCTGGGTACAAAGAGATCATCCTGCTTGGACAAAACGTCGATTCTTACGGGAGGGATCGTCAAGAATACGGAGATTTCGCTACTTTGCTTGAGCAGGTGGCTCGGCTTGGCGTGCCCCGGATCAGATTTACAAGTTCTCATCCCCGTGATATGACGGAAAGGGTATTGGAGACGGTCGCTTCCCATGATAACATTTGCAAACATATACATCTTGCTGTTCAATCGGGCAGCGACCGAATCTTGCGGGAGATGAACCGCGGATACACCGCTGAGGATTTTCTGAAGATAGTGCATCGTGCGCGGGAGCTGGTCCCGAGGATTAACATCACCACCGATCTCATCGTCGGATATCCGGGGGAGACCGAAGCTGACTTTCAGGATACATTGGAACTAATAAAGGAGGCACGGTTCGGTACGATCTTCGTTGCCAAGTACTCGCCTCGTCCCGGTACGCGCAGTGCTCGAGTGCCGGATGATGTTCCGGAGGAAGTGAAGAACGCCCGTTTACAAGAGGTGCTGTCCCTTGCCCGTGGGATCGGGCTTTCATTGAACGAAAGTTTTATCGGTAGGGAGATCGATGTACTGATCGAAGGACGTAATCGTAACGGCGACACGTATGGAAGGACTGACGACCACCGTACTGTCATCCTTTCCGGAGCACAAGTGCAGGTTGGAGAGTTCGTTTCTGTCCGTGTGACTGGTGCATCGGCCTCCGGGCTCTACGGTGAGCTTCCCATGACTGCGCGGACCAAGGGGGAAAAATGATCGTAACAGTTACTCTGAATCCAGCGATCGATAAGATCTATTGGGTTGACCAATTGCGGATCGGAGAAGAGGCACGAGAGGAATTCCTTATCCGCGCCATTCGGAGTCAGACCTCTGCTGGTGGTAAAGGGGTAAACATTTCCATCTTTCTCGCTCGGCTAGGAGTGGAAAATGTAGCCATGGGGTTCGTGGGAGGACACACCGGACACGTGGTGGTGCGCGATCTGCGGGATGAAGGGGTTACTACCAATTTTGTGTGGGTGGAAGGAGAGACGCGGACTAACGTTACGGTACTCGAACGGGGGCGTGAGTTCATTCCGATAATGGTGGATGAGGAAGGCCAAGAGGTATCCAGCGCCGAGCTGGACCGGTTTCTGCGTCGTTACAAGCGCATAATCCCGCGTGCGGAGTGGGTGGTACTAGCGGGAAGCTTGCCCCCGGGTGTTGACTCTGACATTTACCGATTTCTTGCGGTGCAGGCCAAGGAAGCGGGGGCAAAAGTGGCGGTGATGGCGGGTGGACATCCACTAACGCGAGTTCTCGCCGCCTCTCCCGAGCTTGTCAAACCGGACACGCGGGAACATTTAGCGATGGAAAAAGCTCCGCTGACTACGCGTGACAAGATTATCACCGCCGGTAAAAAGGTCGTCGCTCAGGGGGTGGGAATGGTCATTATCTCCCATGAAGTGATAGGGGATCTGGTAGTGACCAAGGACAATATCTGGTATATCGAGTCGCGTGTGCCGGCCACTCAGTTCAAGAACCTTGTTGGGGCGGATGATGCACTTGTGGGGGGGATTCTGTACAAGCTTTACACCGGGGCTCCGATTGAAGAGGCGCTTCGTTTCGGAATGGCGGCAGGGATCGCCAGTGCGGAGAGCGAAGAAAAGTTGTGCAAAGATATGCAAGAAATTGAACGGGAGATGTCGCACATATCCTTGACGCCAATGGGAGGGGGAGATGCGGGTCAGTGAGATCATGACTAAGGACTTAACAGCAGTGGAGAAAGATATCCCGGTACGTGAGCTTGTATTTATACTCAATTCGGCTGAGATGCCGAATATGCCGGTAGTGGACGACGATGGCGTTCTTATTGGAGTTATCTCGGAGAAAGATCTGATAAAAGCCGCACTTCCCGGATACTTTGAGATGCTCCACAGCACGTCTTTCATACCCGATCTTAACCAACTGTCGAAGAAATTGGCGAAAATCGCTCAAGATCCAATTGAGAAGTACATGAAGCGCGATGTGATCGCCATTTCTATCGATGATGACGATCTGCAAGCTGCTGATCTTCTCATTCGCAAGAACTTGAAAAGCGTGCCAGTGGTGGATAAAGAGGGAAGACTAGTCGGAGTTGTACGCCGAATCGACCTGCTCCGTCACTTATTATAGAGTGGGGATGATCATTCCCTGGGAAGCCCTAGGATTGGAGCGATTCCTCGTTTTGGATAATGATGTACGGGCCTGCTGTGAAGATGGCGAGCTGTCCGACGGGGCAGATTGTACTGAAAGCCCGATAGTTTCATACAGTATCTCCAGTGATAATGTAATCAATCTTAAACTACTGTCCTATATCATTTTCCCCACACTTCCCGATCACAGCTTAGATGGTCTGTGCACGCGATTTTCCATCCCATCGGCACCTGTAGCTCGGCTTGTTGAACTGTTTGTTGTCTTGATCAATGAGGGGCTTGCAATGTCTCCAGAACTCTTGTCGTTGCTCGGTCGACTTCTTCCGGGAATGACCGGGAAGTTTCTCCTCCGTTTGGCCCCGTTAGCTGGGGGAAAAACATCCGTATCTCCTTCGCAGCGGAGTTCAGAGGCGCATCTTAATGTGTCGGTTGAGGAAGCGTTGTCCCGCACTGGGGCGGTCGCCGATGGAGTTACGTGGTTCGAGGATCGCCCTGGGCAACTCGAGATGGCCCGATTGGTGGAACAAGCCTTTTCCGAAGGGGGCACACTCGTTGTGGAAGCCGGCCCTGGTACAGGAAAGACGTTCGCTTACCTCGTACCGGCTCTGATATATATACGGGATCATCCGGGAACAAGGGTTGTCGTTTCCACCCGTACAAAACAGTTGCAAGAGCAAGTGTACGACAAGGATATCCCGTTTCTGGCCGAGCGAATTGCTCCTGGTATCAAAGCGGCTCTTCTTAAAGGGAGGGAGAATTATCTTTGTCTGCGTCAGTGGGAACGGGTGTTTCCCGAAGTTGCCGAAGGGTTGGATCGTGAACTACTAATTCCGCTTGCGTATCTGGCTAGTTGGTTATTTAGAACCGAGACGGGGGATATCGAAGAAAATCGTGTGTTCCTCAGCGATATCAAAGGAAGGGAGCTGTGGTCACGGCTTGCCGATAGTCCTCACCGCTGCCCCGGAGCAGCGTGCCCGTTTTACGCTGATTGTTTTTCTGTAGCTGCCCGCCGCCGTGCCCGCGAAGCGGACCTTGTAGTGGTGAATCATTCCCTTCTGTTTGCTGATATTAACGCGGATAGAGGAATACTGGAGGAATACGATTATCTGGTGGTGGATGAAGCGCACGCTTTGGAAGGAGCGGCACGTGATGCATTCACGTCCATGCTAACTCCTTCTACGTTAGAACGCTTTCTGTGGGAACTTTACTATGTACGCGGCCGCAAAACTGGAGGATGGCTTGCCCATTTACCATTGTCACCTGATGATTCACGGATCAGTTCGCTACGCGATCTCATCGGGACACTGCACACGGTGAACTTACTCCTTTTTTCTAGTTTGGAAGCCGGACTTCCAGCTGAACAGCGTGGGGTTCTACCCTTCCTTGGCGGTTTCGCTGACCAGGTTGATCGCCTTATTCACCTTCTCTTCCAATTGCAGAACAAGATAGAAATAGTGGGCGATGCGCTCGAAGACGAAGCAATGAAGCGGGAAGCGGAGCGGCTGTCAGGAGGAGTACAGGGCATCTCTGATCTCTATCGCGCTCTATTTGCCCCGCCACAGGATGGATATGTACACTGGTATGAACGAAAAAAAACCGGCGAGGTAACGCTTTATTCTTCCCCCCTTGCTGTAGATGGGATTCTAAGAGAGTCTCTGTATCCGCGTGTGAAGGGAATTGTTCTCACTTCTGCTACTCTCTCTTCCAGTGGAAAGTTTTCTTATTTGGAAAACAGTTTGGGACTGGATGCAACCGGTGAAGATACCCGCTACGCTATAGTGGAAAGCCCATTTTCCTATGAAAAGAATATGCGAATCTACATTCCCCGGTTCCTTCCCCGTGCGAATGGGGATGAAGAAGCTTATGTCGCAAGCCTTTCCAAGCTTATAGAGGAGGTTTCCCGACTAGGGAAGAAGGTCCTCGTTCTATTCACTTCCTACCGAATGCTGCGCGCAGTCCACTCCCGAGTGCAAGGAACGGTGATCGCCCAGGGCATTGATGGGCCCCGCGGCAAGCTTGTTGAGCGGTTCAAGGGGCTTACTGGTGGAGCAGTTCTCTTGGGTACGGACTCATTTTGGGAGGGGGTCGACTTTCCGGGAAGAAACCTTGAAATCCTCATTATTACCCGCCTTCCATTTCCAGTGCCGACCGATCCTGTCTTCGCCGCGTTGTGTGCTCGATCAGCAGCGGCGGGTAACGATCCGTTTTACGAGCTTGCTGTTCCAATGGCTGTAATCAAGCTGAGACAGGGAATAGGACGGTTGATCCGTACCCAGTCGGATCGTGGTGTAGTGATAATAACCGATCGTCGCATTCTAGAAAAAGGGTATGGAAAAACATTTCTTGCAGCTTTGCCCGTCGGATATGAGGAGCCCCATTCCCTTGCCCAGCTTGTGGAGGATATCGATGATTGGCTCTTGTAACGGGGAATGAGTCATGGGTGTTGACTTTTCACCTATCCGCGTAGAGAATAGGAATTAATGGAACAAGAAAGGTGTGAGAATATGGATAGTCCAGGTCGGGGAGGAGATTTCAGGGAACAATGGAAGGAGGTGCTACGCGCGATCGATGACCGCATCTTACGCGCTTGCCTTCCTAAGAATCCCGATGCCGTAAGCCTGGACGAAGAGCGAATCACAATCTCCGTTGATAGCGAGTTTAAGAAAGAATATTGCCTGCGCAAGCAGGAGAAACTGGTAGAAGCGGTCTCTCGGGTTATCGGCCCGCGTCGATTAATCATCGGTGAGCCGCCGCTTATCGAGGAAGCGAAGCGTGCAGAATCCACTAGTGCTGGCGGAAACGCCCGTATAGCAGTCCTGGGCATCGGGGATGGTGGGGTTAACGCCATTGATCGGATGCGGGAAGAGAAGCTCACCGGAGTACGGATGATCGCTATTGATACCGATAGGCAGGTGTTGGGAATCTCCCGTGCTGATGAGACACTACAGTTGGGGATGGACATTACCGGCGGCCGTGGCACCGGGGGTAATGAAGACAAGGGACGTCGAGCGGCGCAGGAGTCGCGGTGGGAGATTGCTGCGCTTCTTAAGGGAATGGATCTCGTTTTTGTGACCGCTGGCCTAGGTGGTGGAACAGGAACAGGGGCTGCTCCGGTGATCGCTGAGATAGCCCGCGAGAATGGGGCTCTCACTATCGGAGTGGTAACTAAGCCATTTTCGTTCGAAGGGAGCGTCCGTCGGGCAAGGGCGGAAGAGGGCCTCAAGCGCCTCCGTGCCTCAGTTGATGTCTTAATCGCCATTTCGAATGATCGACTGCTTGAAACAGCGGCGAAAGGGCTGGCGATGACCAAGGCGTTTGAGCTCGCTGACGAAATATTGCATCAAGGGGTGCGGGGTATATCGGATCTTATCACAGTGCGCGGTCTGGTAAACTTGGATTTCGCCGACATCCGCAATGTCCTTGCCGGGGCGGGAGAGGCAATGATGGGAATGGGAGAGGCGAGCGGAGAAGGCCGAGCAGTGGCTGCTGCCAAAATGGCGAGCACTAATCCTTTGCTAGAGGGAGGATCGATTAGAGGTGCGCGGCGCATGATCATGAACATCACCGCTGGTACAGACCTAACATTGAGTGAAGTAACTGCAGCTGCTGATTTGATTCGGCGGGTGGCGGCTACGGAATGTGACCTTGTCTTTGGAACAGTGATCGATGAGAGCTTGACCGGGAAGGTTAAAATCACGGTAATTGCTGCCGATTTTCAAACCCCGCAGGAAATAGAAAAAACCAGTCATCCTCCGAAGAGAGAGCGGATTCGTCTCGACCAAAACCTTGACGTCCCCACTTTTCTCCGCCGCCAGGAATCTTCAGAGAATGAGTCCACTTCCTGAACTGTCTGAGCAGATGGAGGAAAGGCAAGAACTTCCAGAGGATGTTTACAGACATATCATCGAGTTGTCCCCTGTCGGTATCGTCCTTGCTCGCTCCGGTAGAATTCTATTTGTCAATCAGCGTGGAGCGGAACTGTTGGGAATAGAAGTTGAATCCCTCATTGGACGTGACTTCCTCGAGCTGGTACATCCGGACGATCGCGGGTTGTTCCGGGAGGGCAGCAGACCGCATGACTGGACAGAAGCGGGGTTCATCACCGGTAATGGAAAAGTCGTCGTGCTGGAGACACGGGTGCGAGAAGTCGGAATTGGTGATGAGCGGACTGAGCTGATCATTTTAAGTAACTTTACAGGTGAATTTCCGGTAACTATGGAGAATGTAATCCGTTGTCGGACGTTGGTGGAGAAGCTCGCTGACGTGGTTTTTGTCGTCGATTCCGAGGGTAAATTCGTCTTTCTCAACCAGGAGTTCACTGAAATAACTGGATATCCGCGTGAGGAGTGGATTGGACGGACATGCGTTGACATTGTTGCGCCGGAGTACGTTGATGTGATATCCGAACGTTGCCGTGAGAGGCTTTCTCCGGAGAGTGGGGTATCGCGATATGAGATTGATGTTATTGATCGCGCTGGGAATAGAATTCCGGTGGAAATCCGGGTTACTGTTCTCACCGACACGCAGGGAACTGAGATCGGGAAGATAGGGTTAGCACGCGATGTGAGTGAAAGACGGGAGTTTGAGTGGGAACTTAGACGGAAGAACGAAGAATTGGAGATGATATTAAACACGATGGGAGAGGGTGTTGTAGTGCTCGATCACCAACACCGTATGTTGAGCCTGAACAAAAAGGCGTGTGAACTATTCGGGTATAAACCAGAAGAAATTATTGGCAAGGATTACACGTTTTGGTGCCATCCCGATTCTCTTACTACGCTGTCTTCCAAACTAGCGGAGCGGGAAAAAGGGAGAAGTGCAACGTACGAAGTGCGTTTCCTGCGTAAAGGAGGAGGCTCATTTTACTCCCAGGTTACAGCAGTACCTATCTTCAACGAGAGAGGGGTGTTCCAAGGGTCGATTGGGTGTTTGCGCGATATCACTCAGGAACGCAAGCTGTCATCCCGTGTTAGAGAACTGAATGAGTTCAATCGTCGGCTCATTGAGCTTGCGGATGTGTGGATAAACGTAGTTGATACCGAAGGGCGAATTCTATTGTGGAACAAGGAAGCAGAGCGAATAAGCGGCTACACTCGTGATGAAGTTATGAATAATTCTCGGATTTGGGAGTGGCTTTACCCTGATCCCGCTTACCGGGCACGCATATGGGAGAGACAGAAGTTGATGAGGCGGGATGATGTACACACTCGGAGGGCTGAGACTACAATTATAACCAAATCCGGAGAGGAACGGGTGATTTCTTGGCACGGCCGCCCCCTTCATCTAGCCAACGGGCGTAAGGGATGGCTCGTTGTGGGACATGATGTTACTGAGGAGAGAAAACGAGAGAAGCGGCTACGGGAGTACGCCGCCGAGATCGAGCAATTGAGCAAGGAACGCAATCGTATCTTTTCCATGGCGGCGCATGAGCTACGCACTCCGTTGACAGTAATTCGTGGATTCATCGATTTGGTCCAATATTCAGGAAATCTTTCGGATAAACAGCGCGGGTGGTTGAACAAAGCGCGGGAGGAGACTGATCATTTGGGACGACTTGTGACTCAACTTCTCGAGGTCGCCCGGTTGGACAAGGAAGGAAGTCGCTTATCCCCTCAATGTATGCTCCTTGCTCCAGTCATCGAGGAGCTTATCCAAGAGCTCCGGCCAATTGTGGTGAAAGCTGGGCACAGGATCGAATACGACCGAAGTGTAGACGTGATGATTCATGCTGATCCCCGAGCGATCAGGGGGATACTACGAAACCTTTTGTCAAATGCAATTTTCTACACCCCACATCCAGGGCTGATAACTATAACTGTTGTACCACGCGGCGAGATGGTACAAGTTGGCGTTTCCGATGAGGGAGTTGGTATCTCTCCCGAGGACAAGGAGAGGATATTCAGTGAGTTCTGTCGTACTGACTCAGGCAAACGGCTGAAACGAGACGGCAGTGGAATTGGGCTTTCAATCGTGAAAAGACTTGTGGAACGTTCCGGTGGAAAAATATGGGTGGAGAGCCCGGGTAAAGACAGAGGGAGTACCTTCTATTTCACTATCCCTTTATGTCGGAAAGGGTGGAGATAAATGCGCGTGTTGGTAGTTGAGGACGAACCAGGGATCGCAGAAGTGCTGGCGGGCTTTCTCACGGCGGACGGGCACACGGTTATTGTCGCAGTGAATGGAAAAGAAGCGCTTGAGTTGTTCTTTAGGGAGAAACCGGATTTAGTTCTCCTCGATATCATGCTCCCCCAAATTGATGGTTGGGAAGTGCTCAGAAGAATCAGACAAGAAAGCGATCGGCCGGTGATTCTCATAACAGCGTTGGGTAGGTTGGACGATAAGGTTAAAGGGCTCTCTTTAGGGGCTGATGACTATATCGGAAAACCATTTGCTTGGGAAGAAGTTCGAGCTCGTATAGCCGCTGTGATGCGTCGTTACCGACCGGATTCCGTGGATATCAAGATCGATGAGGTGGGGAAGGAAGTACGCGTGCGAGGAAGGACTGTTCATTTGTCGCGCAAAGAATATCGGTTGTTGAAACTCCTTGCCTCTGAACCGGGACGGGTGTTTTCTCACGAGGAGATTATTTCTTATCTATGGAGACCGGATTCATATGCCACTCCTCAGGACGTACAGAAATACGTTTATTTATTACGCAAAAAAATCGAGGAAGACCCAGCCAACCCGGAGTTTATCGTCACGGTACGCGGGTTCGGATATCGGTTTGCTACTGCCCGGCGTTGATTGTGATTTCCTTGGTAATACGCCCAATCCCTCCGTCGTTATCTATTACTACAAGTTCAACGGTGTAAACTCCGGGTTCGGTGTAAATATGAGCTGGAGTGTGAACAGTGTTTCCCTTCCCACAGCCGTTCGGTGTCCCCGGACAAGTAGTTCCGTCCCCGAAATTCCATGCAATATGAATTAATTGACCATGTGGGCTTGGATCATAAGATCTGTCGGTGAACTGAATCGGTACGCCCACTGTCGCGTTATCGGGCGCGTCGAATGCGGCTGTTGGAAGAGCATTTTGAACGGTGATCGGCTTGGTAATCGGCTTGGATTTTGCTCCATCATCGTCGGTGACAATGAGGGTGATGGTATAAACACCGTTATCCGGAAATTGATGGACAGGGTTTTGATCTGTGGAATGAGCACCATCACCGAAGTCCCATTCCCACGCGACGATATTTCCATCCTCATCAGTCGACATATCGGTGAACTTAACATTATCTGCGTCCGTCGGATTTTCTGGAGTCCAGGTTAGATCAGCTTGTGGTTCACGGTTAAGAACCGTTACCTGAATCGGTTGAGAACAAGCGGTTGCTCCGTCTTTATCAGTTACTTTCACTATAATATTATAAGTCCCATTATCCGAGAAAGAGTGGGTTATGACTGGTTTCTTTGTCTTTTTGTCCCACGTTCCGTCACCGTTGAAGTCCCACTCGTAGCACATCAAACGGTTCTTCTGTGGGATGTCATGTGAAGCGGATGCATCCAGGGTGATTGATTCTTCGGTGTATACCTGTGCTTTGCTCTGGAGTTTGAGGACAGCGACTGGAGGATGGTTCTTCACTGTGATCGTGGCAGATGTGCTCGCTTGGGCACCGTTGTCATCCACGACGGTAAGCGTTACTGTATATGTGCCCTGCTGATGGTAGGCGTGTTTTGGCGACTGATCGGTTGAACTGGCGTTGTCCCCGAACTTCCAGTGCCATGAGACTATATTACCGTCAGGATCATTAGAACAGTCAGAGAATATGACAGTCTCTGCTTCCAAAGGGGAGAAATTCGATACCTTAAACGAGGCTA
>CAZZJU010000043.1:0-12727 GCA_964654805.1 uncultured Thermotogae bacterium
AGGTATTCGTCCAGCCAGTGCGCGGTCTTCGGCGGGATGCGGTCGAGGACTTCTTCTTTCTTCACCTGGACAAGCATGCCGTTGCATGAAACGCACCGGGTGAACGGGCGCGCCTGCGAACGTAGATCGAACCGGCGCACCACCTCCTGGGCCTGTTCGACCGGGGAGGTCGACCTCACCCAATATCCGTGGGTGACAGCACCCCGTTTCAGCAGGTTCCGATCGCGGGTGAGGATGATCCGCCCTTCTTCCAACGCTGCTTCGACAAGGGCGGCGTCCTTTTCACCAGCGAATTGTGCGGTGTCGAAACCGAGCAGGCGGAGCAATCTGACAAGCTTCCCCAAATGGACGTCGGCGATGAACTTGGGATCCCGCAGCGGCCGGCCCTGAAGCCGGACAAGCGGGGTGATGTCGAGCGATTCGAAGACCGGGTAGACCGCGATCCGGTCGCCCGATTGCACCCTATATTCGAACCCGACGGAGTGGCCATTTACCAGGATGAGATCAACCTCGACATGCGGAATCCCGAGCGCCTCGATCGCGTCCTTCACCGCCGGGGAGCCGCAAAACCGATAAGGGATCTCGCGGCGGCGGAGCCCAGGGGGGAGGAAGTCGTTCAGCTCCGCGTAGAACCGGAAGGTCGCCGCGCCCACAGCGCTCCCCTTACAGCGAGCCCAAGGCGTTTAGATCGACGTTATCCACTACGAGCCGGGTGAGAAGCGCCACTTTGTCTGTGTCTTCGACGGTGAGGAGTGGTTCGATCTTGTCGACTTGCATTGCCGTTGTGTAAGTGTCGGTCGGTACGAGGAGTATTGGCACCCCTTGCTCGGTGGCGCGGGTGATCACGTTCGCCGGTGGAACGATGTTGTTCGTGAGCAGGATGCACGATGTTCCTCCGGCGTCGAGGGCGGCGAGAATCATATCGCTCCGGTCGCCCGGGGTGATGACCATCTTGTCGGGCTTGCTGAACACGGGTTTGTTGAACACTTCTCCCACTGACATCGCGCCGACGAGCACGTTGCGGATGGTGCGATTTAGTCCGCTTTCCCCGGCGATCACGCGCGCGAACAGCTTATCTGCCACCGTGCTTACCGACAGGGTCGTCAGCTCCGGCTCGTAGGGCACGATCCCGAAGACCGGGATTCCCAACTCTTCGATCTCTTCGAGATGGGTTGCCTTGAAATCCTCCGGCTTTTTCACCTTGTTGATGATCACCCCGCCGATGTGCGCTTCCTCGGCACTGACAAACCGCTTGAGGAAGGCGAGGTCGTCGGCGATTTCGTCCTCCTCCCCTCCAGCGACGATCACGACCTGAAGCCCGGTCGCCTTGGAGATGGTGAGCGGGTCGAGGTAGACGGATGCCCCGAACGCAAGTCCCTTTCCGCTTTCGATGTACAGGGCTTCTTTGTCCTTTCCCACCTCAGCGATCAGCTCCTTCAGCTTAGCGGTGATCGATTCCTGATCGTACATATAACGGAGCTTGGAGTGATCGAATCCAATGGAGACAGCCTCCGGTTCTTCCTCCAGGTCGAACAACCGCACGAGCAGCGCGGCGTCGTAATCCCACAGGCGCTTTTTCCGGTACAGGAACCGATCACCAAGCGGCTTGATATAGCCGAAATCTTTTCCCATTGCCCTCGCCAGTCCGACGAGCAGGCTCGTCTTCCCTGCGTCCTTGCGTGTCGATGCGATGATAAATGAGTTCACTTCATTCACCCCCCTGGGCTTTCCTAAACAGAATCCTTACATCCACCGCTTTGATCCCTTCCCCGTGCTCGTAGACGACAAGCGGGTTTATCTCGATATCAGTTATATCCCGGATCCGATCGACGAGTGCGCCGAGCCGCACCGCGACATCGGCGATGGCGTCGATGTCCTTCCTCTTCTCCCCGCGCACTCCGAGTAGGAGCGGATAAGCGCGGATCTCCCCGATCATAGCGTGCGCTGTTCTCCGCCCGATGGGCACGGCGCGGAATGAGACGTCCTTCATCACTTCGACGTAGATCCCGCCGAGGCCGAACATGACGATCGGACCGAACGACGGGTCCTGACGCGCCCCGATAATCGTCTCCACGCCGGGCCGGACCATCTCCGCCACCTCGATTCCCTGGATGACAGCTTGTGGGTTGTAGGCGCGGCATGATCGCATAATCGCCTGATAGGCGTCGATTACTTCATCGCGATCCTCCAGATTGAGGGCAACTCCTCCGGCATCGCTTTTGTGGATAATGTCCTTGGAGACGATCTTCATCACCACTGGATACCCGATTCGATCTGCCGCTTCCACCGCTGCATCGAGATCTTTTGCCACAATTGCTTGTGGTGTTGGAATCCCAAGGATTGCAGCCACTTCCTGCGCTTCATGTGCAAGGAGAAATCCGCGCCCGTCCGCCCGGGCGCGGGAGATGATCCCCTCGATCGCCGGGTAATCGGTCTCGACCTCATCGATGGTCTCTTCTGAAGTGCGGACGTAGTTCCAAGAACGGTAAAGTGCTCCCATGCACGAGACTGCCTCGTACACGTCAGAGAATACCGGGATTCCGTTTTTGCGCAGCTTCTGAATGGCCTGTTCGATCCGTTCCCCGCCGAACAGAGAGAAGACGATCGGTTTCTTCGTCCGGTAGCGGTCGTAGGTCTCCTGTAGAAGCCCGGAGAACGCTTCGGTGTCGAACAGGGCAGTCTCGCAGTAAAGCGATATCGCTGCGCCGATCTCCTTGTTTTTCAGTGCCAGGTCCATTGCCTTTTCGTAGTCCTGTGCTGTTGCCTGCCCGGTGAGGTCGACCGGATTCTTAGTTGATCCAAATTCGGGCATCACCGAGGAGAACGCCTTTTTCAATGCCTCTTGATCATCGTAAAGTGCCACCCCGTACTTTTCACACGCATCGGTGGCAAGGACTCCGATCCCACCGCCGTTGGTGATGATCACTGCGTCCTTCTTCGGCGGGAGGGGAGAATCGGCGAGGAACATCGCCCAGTTGAACGCCTCCTGTACACTCTCCGCTCGCAGCACCCCGCACTGACGCATGACGGCGTCGAATATTTCGTCTGCCCCAGCGAGTGATCCGGTATGCGAAGCAGCGGCGACTGCCCCACGCTTGGAACGGCCGGATTTGATCACGATCACATGCTTTACCCGCGTTATCCGCTTCAAGATGCTAATGAGGCGCTCACCGTGTTTCACCCCTTCGATGTAGAGGAGGATGACGGTGGTGTTCTCGTCGTCGGCCAGGTACTCGAGCAGATCGGACTCGTCGATGTCTGATTTGTTCCCGACCGAGACCAAGGCAGACAGCCCGAGTGACTCGGCCGCGGTCTTCCCAATCATCGCTATTCCCAACGCTCCGCTCTGGGTGATTATCGCCACATGCCCGGGCAGGATCCCACCAGCGCCGAACGTGGCATCAAGCGACGCTTTGGCCGAGTAGATCCCGAAGATGTTCGGCCCGAGGATCCGCATCCCGTACTTTCTCGCCGTCTCGACTAACGCGTGTTCTTCAGCTCTATTCCCCACCTCGGAGAACCCGGAGGTTACGATCACGAGGTGCTTTACCCCGTTCTCCCCGCATTCCTCGACCGCGCCTTTTACGAAGCGAGCAGGAATCGCGATCACTGCGAGATCAACTTTGTCGTCCACTTCGGAAAGATCGCGGTAGACTTTCCGACCGATGATCTCCCCGCCTTTGGGATTGATCGGATATATCCCGCCTCGATATCCGGAGTTTACGATGTTCTCCACGATTCGGTAGCCGATCTTCGCTGGATTCTCTGAAGCACCGATCACAGCGACCGACCGCGGCTCGAACAGGTATTTTATGTCAGCAGTTTCTTTCATATTATCACCTGAACAGCATTCTTAGTTCATACACGCCGGCCTCACGCCGCTTTTCAATCGTGAACCCGGCCTTCTCGAACAGGTGCAGCATCGGTTGGTTTCCCACAAGAACCTCGGCGGTGAAGCCGAGAAGCCCCTGGCGCTTGGCAAGGTAGGTCAGGTAGTTGAGGAGCTCTGTTCCCACTCCCTTGTTCTGGTAATCGTCACGCACGACCAACGCCACCTCGGCGGTGTGTGTCTGTTCGTCGATACCGTATTGACCTACTCCAATCACTTTGGGATTCTCTTCGTCTCCGATCAGCGCCAAAATTACCATCTCGCGTGTATAGTCGATTACCACGAACTCCTGCAGCCGCTCATGCGGCATGTCGGTACGGGCGGAAATGAACCGCCGATATATCGATTGATCGGACAGCGAGTAGAAGAAATCTTTGAGGAGCGGTTCGTCACTCAGGCGAACCGGACGGAGGAAGATTTCCAGTCCGGTCTTGGTCGTGCGATAAGTTTCGAGCTCCTCTGGGTATTGTCCCCGCTCGCCCGGTATGTATGCCTGATCCTTGTAAATAAAATTGAGCCGCTTCGCTTCGCGCAGGAGCCACGGTCGGAACTTGGGGTGGGCGATTCCGATCAGCTCCATCGCCCGTTCCCGCACGTTCTTCCCGTGGAGGTAAGCGATCCCGTATTCGGTGACCACATAGTGCACGTCCCCACGGGTCAGGGTAGCGCCACTCCCTTCGGGAAGCATCGGGACGATGCGGGATACCTCGCCGTTCTTCGCTGTCGATTCAAGAACGAGAATTGATTTTCCTTTCGGGGCGAGGACCGCACCGCGCATGAAGTCGGCCTGCCCACCGATCCCGGAGTAGAATGTCTTGCCGATCGACTCGGCTGTCGCCTGCCCGGTGAGATCGATCGATAAAGCAGTGTTTATCGCGGTCATCTTGTGCTGGCGCGCAATTACCATCGGGTCGTTTGTGTACTCCACCGGGCGAAACTCTATCGCTGGGTTGTCGGCGAGGTACTTGTATGTCTCACAGCGCCCCATGCAGAAGGCAGCGACGGTTTTGTTGCGATCGAGGGCTTTTCGTGTATTGTCAATCACACCTTGTTTCATCAGTTCGACGATTCCATCGCTCAATAGCTCGGTATGCACTCCCAAATGGCGTTTCTCCTTGAGGTTAGCAAGGACGGCATTGGGGATTCTGCCGTAGCCGACTTGGATTGTCGCGCCATCCTCCACCAGCCGAGCAACGTATTTCCCGATCCGATGGGCGATCTCGTCCGGTACCTCCGACTCGTACTCGAGCAATGGTTCATCGTGTGGGATGAGACAGTCAACGTCGGAGATGTGGACGAAGCTGTCCCCATGCACCCGCGGCATGTGGGAGTTCACCTGGCAGATGACGCACTCGGCGCTGTCGACTGCGGCGCGGACGATGTCCACGCTGATTCCCAGACTCATGTATCCGTACCGGTCGGGCGGTGATACCTGAACTAAGGCGACATCGATCGGTACCACCCGACGGTAGAAAAGATCCGGTACCTGGGAGAGAAAGATCGCTGTGTAATCAGCCAGTCCCTTGTTTACTTCCTCGCGGGTGTTGCTGGAGATGAAGAACGCGTTGTGACGAAAGTTACGCTTGAACTCCTCCTGTATGTACGGGGCGATCCCGAGAGTCCAGACGTGGAGAACTTCAGCGTCGAAGAACGCCTTGGGATGTTCCCGCACGTAGCGGACCATTTCCTCCACTAAGTACTGAGGCTTGCCGCACCCGGTCCCGATGAATATCCGGTCACCGCGATGGATATGGGAGAACGCTTCATCCGGGGATACGAACTTATCCGGGTAACGTAACTTCCATTCCTCAAGAGGCGTGCTCGTTCCTTCGGTCATTTTCGGTTTTCCCCCTCGATGCGGCAAGCAATACCGACCTTACAGCTCCAGATTCTCCGGCAAACTTCCGAAGAAAGCAACCGCCCAAGCGTTATTTGGGTTTGGAGAAGAGATGGTGCTCCTTATCCGGAGCGTCGGTGAGAGTGGATATCGCGTGCGGGATAGCGGGAAGGATCAACTCAAGCCCCTCGCGCACTGCTTTCGGACTGCCGGGAAGGTTGATGATCAACGTCTTTCCTCTGATCCCGGCAGTAGCTCGGGAGAGGAGCGCGTGCGGGGTTATCTTGAACCCCTCCATCCGCATTGCCTCGGGGAACCCCGGGGTCTCCCGCTCGATTACATCCTTGGTCGCCTCCGGGGTGATGTCACGCGGCCCGAATCCGGTTCCGCCGGTTGTCAGGATCAGATCGAGCTTCTTTTCATCACACCACTCCACGAGTTCGGCTGCGATCGCCCTCCGCTCGTCGGGGACGATACCCTCGGCCGCGATTTCGGAGTCGAGGTGGGCTTCGAGCAGCCGCCTGATCGTCGGCCCGCTCTCGTCGGCCCGTTCCCCGCGGAACGAGCGGTCGCTGACGGTGAGGATTCCGACTCTGATCTTCATCGCACACTCCCGAGCAGGATCACGCGCACCCGGGTGTCCGGATCGGCGCGGTCCCAGTCTTCAGGGATCACCGCCAGGCCGTCCGCCTTGACCATCGACGATAGGATCCCCGAGCCCTGATCCCCGGTGAGGTGTGCTACGTATTCCCCTTCCCGGTCTTCGAGCCACACCCGCACGTAGTGTCGCCGTGAGTCCTTTTCGGATATTTCATCGGCAAGCCTGGCCCATATCGCCACTGGATCAAGGTTGCGTGCCCCGAGGAGGCTCAGGATCGCCGGTCGGGCAAACATCTCGAACGAGACCATCGTCGATACCGGGTTCCCCGGTGTTCCGATCACCGGAACGTCTTTGCCGTTGAAGCTGAGGTACCCGAACGCGAGCGGCTTTCCCGGCTTCATCCGCACCCGCCAGAACTCGATTCTCCCCTCGCTCGCGAGGACCTTTTTCACCACGTCAAAATCCCCGACCGATACCCCGCCGGAGACGAGGAGGAGATCGACCCCCTCTCTCAGCCCGGCACGCAGCTTGCCCGCGATTTCCCCTTCCCGGTCGCGGGCGATCCCAAGTATCACCGGAATTCCCCCGTATCTTTGCACCTGAGCCGCGTTTGAATAGGTGTTCGAGTTCCTGATCTTCCCCGGGCCGAGTGGATCGTCAATCCCGACGAGCTCGTCCCCGGTGGCAAGGATTCCCACCCGAGGGCGGCGAGTGACGACGACCTCCCGGCGCCCGAGCGCGGCGAGCATCCCGATCTCCTGTGGGCGAAGGATCGTACCCTGCGGGATAACGGTCTCTCCGGCCCGCACATCCTCCCCTGCCGGCCGGACCTCTTTGCCGGCTGGGACTTCGGTCATGATCTCCACGTAGTCCCCGTCCTGGTTGGTCTGTTCGAACCGGACGACCGCGTCCGCTCCAGGAGGGATCGGGGCGCCGGTCATGATCCGGATTGCCGTTCCCGGAATTACCTCCTTGTCCGCGACGTAGCCGGCGGCGAGATCGGCGATCACCCGCAGACGAACGGGGTTATCCGGGCTTGCTCCGACAGTATCCGCCGCCCGGACCGCGTAGCCGTCCATTGCTGTGTTGGCATGCGGCGGGATGTCGTAATCGGCGACCACATCCGCGGCCGTAACCCTCCCGAGGGCGTCCGTGATCCGGACGGTCTCCGCCGGCAGCGGACGGATCCGAGCAAGGATCCGTCCCCGCGCCTCTTCCACGCTCAACATCGGGTAGATCCCAGTTACATCTCCGACTTCCATCTCGCTCCCCTTTCTCCCACCTCTTTCTTCCAGATGGGGACGGTCTGTTTCAGCCGGTCGATCGCGTAGCTGAGGGCGGAAAACACCTGTCTTCGATGAGCGGCGCATACCCCGATCACGACCGCGACCTCTCCCACCGCGAGTTTCCCGATCCGGTGCACGATCGCCACCTGCCGTATCTCCGGCCACCGACGTTTCACCTCGGTTATGATACCGCGCAGCGCCTCCTCGGCCATCTCGGTGTAGGCTTCGTACTCCAGGTGCGAGATCCTCTCTCTGTTTTCCTCGCCCCGCACCACCCCGACGAAGGTCGCCACCGCTCCGACCTCGGGGTGGGTGAGCATGGAGACGATCTCGTTGGGATCGATCGGGGACTCCGTTATCCTGATATGGTCATCCATCATCCACCTCCCACCGGAGGGAGGAACGCGACTTCGTCACCGTCATGCAGGATTGTCGCCCCGTCAGCGAGCTTGCGGTTCACCGCCGGCTTGGCGTGGGGGAGGTGGGATGCCAACCCCGGATAATCGCGCTCCAGGCGGGACATCAGTCCGGAGATCGTAGTCCCGTCCGCGAGCTCAAGCTCGAGTTCGCCCGCTCCCGCTGATTCGCGCAGTGAGGCGAACAGTAGCACCGTGACCTTCATCCTTCCCCCTCAAGCACGAGATCTCCGCTCTTCCCGCCGCTTTTGCGCACCAGGCGAATATCGGTGATCCGCATCGTCCGTTCGACCGCCTTCGCCATGTCGTATATCGTGAGCGCCGCTATTGCGACCGCAGTCAGTGCCTCCATCTCGACCCCGGTCTTGCCCACGCATTTGGCACGGGCTTCGATCTCGATGACCCCGGCGTCGGGGCGCGCGTCAAGCCGCACATCGACATCGGTCAGGGGGAGAGGATGGCAGAGCGGAATCAGCTCTCCGGTCTTCTTCGCCGCCATGATCCCGGCGAGCTGAGCCGTGGTGAGGACGTTTCCCTTTTCGATCCTCCCCGCTGCGATCATCCGGCAGGTCTCGGGGGACATCTCTATCCTCCCCCGCGCCACCGCTTCCCTCACGGTGTCGTTCTTGCCGCTCACATCAACCATCCGTACCTGCCCCTCGTCGTCTAGGTGGGTCAGCTTGCGTTCGTCCATCTTAACCTCCGATTTCGGACATCGCTCGGTCGCGGGGAAAGTCGCGCACCATCCCGTGGGCATACGGCTTGCGCCTGATCCCCTCCTTCAGGAGCTCGACGATTTCCCCTTCGTCCGCTCCGGCGCGGAGCGGTCCCTTGAGATCGATTTCAACCGGTGAGAGGAGGCACGGGCGCAGTTTTCCATCGGCGGTAAGCCGCATCCGGTTGCACCGGTCGCAGAACGGGGCGCTCAATGCGGTTATCAAACCGATCTCCCCCGATGCCTCGGGTATCCGATAGACGCGCGCCGGGCCCTCGGCGCGTACCGGCACGAGCGGGCCGAACCTCTCCTCGATCTTAGTCCGGATCTCATCCCCGGGGACGAACTTGCCGTCAAATCCGGCAGGCGCGCCCCCGATCGGCATCCACTCGATGAACCGCACGGTCAACCCCTCTAGCGACTTTCCCGCCAGGTCGGCGACCTCGTCGTCGTTTATCCCGCGCATCACCACCGTGTTCAACTTCACCGGAGAGAGCCCTGCCTCCTGCGCCGCGCGGATCCCGGCCATGGTCTCCTCCAGGTCGCCCGCGCGGGTGATCTTTCGGAACCTATCCGGGCGAAGCGAGTCGAGGCTGATGTTCACCCGGGCAAGTCCGGCGGCGGCTAGGGCATCCGCGTAGCGGGGAAGGAGCGATCCGTTCGTTGTCATCACGATTTCGTCGATTCCCGGAATTCGGTGGAGCTCATGTACGAGCTCGACGATCCCCTCCCGCACGAGCGGTTCCCCCCCGGTGAGACGCACCTTGCTTATCCCGATACCGGCGGCGGCGCGCGCGATCTTCACAATCTCCTCATACCGCAGGATCTCGGCGTGGGGACGCCACGGTACACCAGAGGCGGGCATGCAGTAGATGCAACGGTAGTTGCACCGGTCGGTGACCGAGATGCGCAGGTAGGTGATCCTTCTTCCGAACCGATCGATGTTTTCCATCCTGCCTCCTTAGAAGACGTGCACCGCCGATGCCTTAAACGATATATATACCTCTATTCCGGCATTCAGGTCCATTTGAGCAATCGACTGGCGGGTGACGGCGCAGACGAATTCCGGCGGTATATTCACCCGCACGTAGGAGATCATCCCCCGGTCGACGATCTCGGTGATCCACCCGCGGAACGAGTTTCTCGCGCTCGATTGAAGCGGTGCGCGGGAGATCAGGATGTCCTCCGGCCGGACCGCGGCATGCGCCGGACCTCTGAGATCGGTGACGACTGAAATGGCTGCGCCGTCGATGATGAACTTCGCTTCCTCGTCTTCGCCCTCGATCACTTCTCCGGAGAATACGTTACGTGCCCCGACGAACCGGGCGACAAACGGCGAATTGGGCCGGCGGAAGATCTCATGCACCGTCCCCGCTTGTACGATCTTTCCTCCTTCCATAACTGCCACCCGATCTCCGAGAGAGACCGCCTCCTCGAAATCGTGCGTTACGTGCACAGTGGTCGGGGAAAGCTCGCGGTGGATCCGGGCAAGCACACGCTGCAGCTCCTCGCGGTACTGGGGATCGAGTGCGGACAGGGGTTCGTCGAGGAGTAAAGCGCGCGGGGAAAGGACGAGGGCGCGGGCGAGGGCGACGCGCTGTTTCTCCCCTCCGCTGAGCCCGTCGATTGCCCGGGGAAGAAGGCCTTCGATCCCGATGAGACGCGCCATCGCTCGGACCCGGCGATCGAGTTCCGGTTTTTTCACCCGGCGGAGCCGCAGCCCAAAGGCAATGTTATCGAACACCGAAAGGTGCGGGAACAGAGCATAGTCCTGATACACGAACCCAATACCCCGTTTCTCGGGAGGGAGATGCGTCACGTCCTCTCCGGATAGGATGATCTTCCCCCGCCGGATCCGCCGCATTCCGGCGATCGCCTCCAGCAGTATTGTCTTTCCCGCTCCGGTCGGACCGAGGATGACGAGGTACTCACCGCCATTGGCGGACAGGTCGATCCCGTCGAGCTTAAACTCGCCCGCCTCCGCCTCGAGACCATGTACTGATAGCTCCCCGTCCCTCATTTCTTCCTCCTTCCCGCGATAACCCGCAGCCCGACGAACACCACAAGCGAAGATAGTATCACCCACACCGCTACTGGCCGCGCGTAGTTGAGGCCGTACGATTCAAATCTCTCGTAGAGGAGGACCGGAGCGACCATCGGGTGGTAGGCGAGGATCACAACTGCCCCGAACTCGCTCAGGCCCCGCGCCCACATGAGGATCGTCCCGGAGAGGATGCTCCGACGAGCGAGCGGTAGCGCTACTTTCCAGAACGCGGTCCACGGTCCGGCTCCCAGGGTGCGTGCCACCCGCTCTAGCCGCGGGTCGACCGCGGCGAACCCGTCGCGGGCGGCGTTCACCAAAAACGGCATGCTGACGAACAGCATCGCGATCACTATCCCAGCAACCGATGATACGAACCGCACTCCGATCGCCCCAAACGCCGTTCCCAGTACCCCTGATCGGCCGAACACCATGAGAAGCGCGATCCCGACTGCGGTGTGTGGGACGACAATCGGAAGATCGATCAGCCCCTCGATCAGGTCTTTGCCCGGGAAGTTGTGGCGGGCGAGAAGATAGGCAAGCGGTACTCCGGTCAGGATCGCGATAGCGGTCGCGATCGCCGAAGCGTAGAACGTCAGCCCGATCGCACCCCGCACCTGGGGATCGAGTATCGTTTCCCATAGACCTTGGGGAGAAGTGGAGAAGATCGTCTTGGTAAGCGGCCATAGGATGAAAAGGAGCAGGGCTCCGCCAAGGATGGCGAAGCTCGCTTTCATTCCCCTTGACCGCATTCTTTATCCCTCCGGCCCGGTGAGCGCACGGAGCTCCTGCGGCATCTTGTTCCATCCACGTTCCGCCACTGCTGGCACGATCGGCGGCTGGCCGAGCTCGGAAAGGATCTCCTGCCCCTGTGGGCCGATGACGAACGCAACGAACTCCGCCGCCAGCGTCGGATGAGGGGCGTTCTTCGGGATGGTCACTCCGTAGACGATCGGCTTGCCTATCTTGGTGATTGTGGTTCCCGGCTCCTTCCCGCTGAGGGTTACTTGAGCCTGGGCATAGAAGTCAGCGTACTTCGCCCGGCTCAGGTTTATTTCGTCCGGGAGTTCTATGAACTTAAGGCCGTGTTGCACCGCTACCGAACGGTACTCGAACGCGTAGTCCATGTCCCCGGATTGAAGGAGAGCAATCAGCTCCACCGATTTGGGACGCACGTTCCCCGGCGGGCAGTCGTCTTCAAGCTTCTGATACAATCCGGGAATTTGATAGTGTTTCTCCGCGAGCTGCCAGACCATCAGCGTGCGGTAGCCGCACGGATCGACGTTGGGATCCGAGTGCCCGTATATCACACCTGGACGGGTGAGGACCTCGTACCAGTTGTCCGGTGTGATCTCATCCGCGTACGCGGAGCGATCGGTGTAGGCGATCACCATCGTGTTGCGGGCGAACTCGATGTTCCAATCAGCGAACTCCGGGACCAACAGCTCGTCGATCACCGTGTAATCGGCCGACATGACGATGTCGGCGAGCCGCCCCAGTTCGCTTACCTTGCGGGCGGCGGTCCTGCTTCCCGATCCTTCCGCGGCGAACGTGACCCCCGGATGTGACTCCTGGAACGCGCTCATCAGCCGCTGCAGCGGGACTGTCAGACTGCCAGCATGGAAGATGACGAGCGGTCCTGTGTTTGCCTGGGGAAACGAGACCTGAAACGACGCGAGTACCAACGCTCCGATGAGGAGCACCGTGCGGAACTTCATGAAACCCTCCTTTCCAAATACGGGAGGCGCAGCCGTTTCCAGCTACACCCTATCGCCTGCCTCCCGTAGGCCCATGCCCGTAGGGATGACAGGTCGGAGATGGTATGTCTATGATACGGTGCTCCCTGGAAAAAATAAAGAGGTTTGTGGGTGAAATTTGTAGGCCGAGAACTAAAGCGGCATCTCGTAGATGCGCCAGGTTTTGTACCGATGTCCGCCCATGA
>CAZZJU010000044.1:0-12683 GCA_964654805.1 uncultured Thermotogae bacterium
ATAACGGGCGCTTACAAGTCCTCCCCAGGGAAATCCAACCTCCATTCCCAGTCCAAGCGTCCGTCCGTTCGAAATGTCATCGCCCTCAGCGAACAGGGGTACGCAGATAATGAGAAGGCTGAGAATCGATACGGTGAGAATAACCCATTTCTTCATCTGTTTTCCCTCCCGGGATCGAGTAGCAAACATGTTAGTTGATCATGCAAGTCCGGGCAACATTTGACTCCCATAGGTGAGAGCGGTTTAATGAGATTATCAGTAGGTTGGGGATGAGAAGGAGGGGGTATGAACGAGGCGATCGACCGGGCAGTGATTGATGAGAGGGGGATCGATTCTTTGCCCGATATCCTTGCTGGGGCGCGTACGGTGGATGTCAGGTATGCAGTCAAACGGGTGGTTTCTGTCACCGAAGACGAGGAGAGACTGCTTGAAATGGCGGAGGAGTGGAGTGAGCATCCCGATTCGGCGGTGCGACAGCTCGCCTGCGGGTTGGCAGAGGAAGGATATAGAGGGGATCGTAAACGAGCGGTTACGGTGCTACGAGAGCTTGCCGATGACTCGGAAAGCTCTGTACGAGACGCAGTGGGGAAGACGTGCGGAAGAATCCTAGTGCGAGATTTTTCACATATGCACAATGAGCTGTGCGATTTTCGGGTGGATCCCTCACCGCGAGTGCGCCGGGTAACGGCGATCGCGGCGATGATTGCGGGGCGAGAGAAACGCATGGAATGGGCGGAGCCTCTGCTGAAACTTCTTGAGCCTCTTCTAGTTGACCGTGATCCGGAAGTGCGGCGCAGCCTCGGTCCCCTTGCGATCGGGAGCGGGCTTTTACGTGACCATCCGGATATGACGTTCGAGTACTTGGTCAAGTGGTCAACTTCGAATGATGAACAAGTGCTATGGAACGTGGCGATGTCGTTTTCCGGGACCGGCGGGCCGCCGTTGGTAAAAAAAGCGCTGATCGTCCTGCGCCGCCTTTCTCTGGATGAGCGGCGCTACGTGTGGCGGGCAGTCGCTTCTGCGATGTGGAAGCTCGGGCGTAAGCGTCCGGAGATCGTGCGCCCGGAACTGGCCCGTTGGCTCGAGGACGAACGTCGAGTGGAGGTGGCGCGCGCCGCGCTCAAATATCTCTAACGATTTCGTATAATTCTGTTACTATGACCGAGATGAAAACTGGAGCAGTTATAACCGGAAGTTCGCGCGGTATCGGAGCGGCGATTGCAAAGCGATTGGCAGCTGCAGGGTACGGGGTGTGCGTCAATTACGTGTCGAACCGTGCCCGCGCTGAGGAAGTGGTTAAAGCGATAAAGGCAGCGGGAGGGGAGGCGTTCTCCTTTCAGGCTGATGTATCTGATTTCGGACAGGTCAAAGCGCTCGTGGAAGAAACAGCGAAGCGGTTCTCTGGGATCAGGATAGTGGTGAACAACGCTGGATTCTCCCAGCATCGGACCGTTGAGGAGATGACCATCGAGGATTGGGAAAGATCGCTGACGGTGAACCTATCGGCCGCATTCTTCACGGTGAAGGCGGCGTTATCCTACCTCAAGGAAGAACCGTGGGGGAGGATCGTCAATATCTGCAGCCTGCGGGCGATGACCGGATCCGACCACGGAGCGCACTACGCGGCGGCGAAGTCCGGATTGATCGGACTTACCAAATCGCTCGCCCTCGAGCTCGCCCCCAATATCACGGTGAATGCAGTTTCACCCGGCTACACTTACACCGACATGACGGCGAAAGCCTTGGAGGAGAGGGGGGAGCAGATATATGCCAAAATCCCAGCTCACCGCGCTGCTCAGCCAGATGAGATCGCTGCTCTGGTCGGATTCCTGTGTTCGGAGGAAGCTGGTTATATTACGGGAGAGACGATCAATATCAACGGCGGGATTTACATGCGATGAGTCCTAGCCGAGGCATCGCGAATAAAAATGGGAAAATGGGGGCTGAGATGGTTTTGCACACACCGGCGGAAAGTAGGGATTTCTTGACTTCACGCGGCTTGCCGAGTAAAGTTAGGGCCCGTATATCGATAGTGAGGTGCGAGTGTGAGAGAATACGAAATTGTTTATGTCATTAAACCGGATCTTTCCGATGAGGAAAGAGCGGAGAAGATCGCGCGTATCCACAGTTTGATCACCGATCATAGCGGTGAGATCGAGAGTACTGAAGACTGGGGAAAGCGCGTCCTAGCTTATGAAATAAAGCATTACAGTGAGGGATATTACGGCCTGACCAACTTTCGCCTGCCGCCGGAATCAGTGGCAGCGGTGGAGGAGCGGTTGAACATCGATGAGGATATCCTTCGCTATCAGATCGTTGCCCGCACGAAAAAGAGGAAATAATGAGTGCCAGTCTTAATAAAGTGATCCTCATCGGTAATTTGACCGCTGATCCCGAACTACGTTACACTCCGAATGGTACAGCGCGGGTTCGGTTCTCGATCGCGGTTAACCGCCAGTACAAGGACGCCTCCGGTCAGCTCCAGGAAGAAACGACGTTTGTGCCGATCGTAGCGTGGGGGACACAAGCGGAGAACTGTGCCAATTACCTGTCCAAGGGAAGGTCGGTGGCGGTCGAAGGGCGGTTGCGGATTGACACCTTTGAGAACGCTGATGGCGAACGGAAGAAAGTTGTTGAGGTTGTAGCGCAGAATGTTCAGTTCCTTGGTGGCCCAGTGCGCAGCGTGGAGCCGGGTACAGTACCTGAGGACTCCGCTCCCACAGCAGCACCAGGAACGGTTGAAAATGACGATAAGGGAACAGATGAGGAGGTCCCGTTCTAGGTATGTTTTACAAAAGAAGACGCGTATGTCGAGTGTGTGAACGCAAGATAGAACTCGATTACAAACATCCTGAAGAATTGAAGCAGTACATGAACCGTGTGGGGAAGATCCTCCCAAAACGGGCAACACGTCTTTGTGCCAAACACCAGCGTCAGCTGGCGCGTGAGATCAACCGAGCGCGCAAGCTCGCCCTTCTCCCGTACACCGCCGAGAAATAGCCTCCTCGTCCGATCCCGCGTACAGTGAAATGGCGGATATAGATCGGATCGTAGGATGGTTAGTAGGGCGTGCACAGCGGTCCGAGCGCTCAATTCGGGATACGAAGCTTGCTGATTACGTCCCGGGACGGGTGAAGCACAGTACTACCGGGGCGTGTTACGTTGTTGAACATTACATTCCGCTGCGGATAAATCTTCCGGACAAGAAGAGGGCGCTTGCCGCGATATTCTCCGAACTGCGCCTCATCTTTGGAATCGGCCAAGCAAACGCGGAAAGGCTCGTCGGTGAAGGGTTCGATTCAATAGGCGCTTTGCTTTCCCATCCACGTTGGAGTGCGGCGGCGCGGTCACTGCTGGATTATTGGGGTGATCCGATTGATCCGCGTCGTGTTTACACGACGATGGACTACTGGCTACCTACGTCTCATCGCTTATTTCTTTCTCTTCCCGCACTTTCCTCTCTGGACAAGGTGTGCTTCTTTGACATTGAGACACTCGGTTTGCTCGGGTCGCCGATCTTCCTCGCCGGGATCGGCCGACCGCGTTCGGAAGGGAGGATGATGATTATCCAATACCTCGCCCGGAGCCTGGATGAGGAGATTGGCCTGCTCGAGGCGGTGCGGGAGGAGCTTGCTGGGTGTCTTTTTCTCGTCACTTACAATGGAAAAGCGTTCGATTGGACGACCGTAAAGGGGCGCCTTGCTTATTACTCGCTTCCTCCTCCTCCCGAACCGCTCCATCTCGATCTCCTACATCACACCCGTCGTCGGTTCAAGGATAAATTTCCTGACCTGCGGCTGGGGACGATCGAACGTGAGGTATTCGGAATGATTCGAAAAGACGATATCCCGGGCGAGGATGTTCCCGTATATTACACTGAATATCTAGAGACCGGGGATCCACAGCTGCTCATCCCGATCTTGAGGCACAACCGCCAGGACGTGGAGACCCTTGCTGTTCTGTTTTCGCGCCTGACTAAAGATCCGAATGAACGGGATAATTGACGGACTTGCGGGCGAATCCTGGTATCGAGGCCAAATTGCTCACGTAGCGGCTATACCGGCTGTTTCTCCACGACCAACGCAGATTGATCTCCATCCGCGCATACAAAACTATCTTGAGCACCAGGGAATCACCCTTTACCGTCATCAAGGAGAGACAATCGCTGCGCTGCGTGCGGGAAAGGACGTGATAATTACCACTCCTACTGCTTCGGGAAAGACGCTGGCGTTTAATATCCCAATTTTCGAACGGATGATCGAGGACGATTCCGCGTGCGCCCTGTACATCTATCCCCTGAAAGCACTTGCCAATGACCAGTTGGGGAAACTCCGGTTTCTTGAACGGCACTTAGGGATCGAACTACATCCTGCCACCTATGACGGGGACACCCCGAGAGGACAGCGAGGACGGATCAGGGGGCTGTCACGAATTATTCTCACCAATCCGCATGCCCTTCACTACTACCTCCCATGGCACCATCAATGGGCACGGTTCTTCCGCAACCTAAAATTCATCGTGATTGACGAGGCCCATACCTACCGCGGAGTGTTCGGGGCGAACGTCGCTCTCCTGCTCCGAAGGCTCTTCCGTATTCTCAAGCACTACAGGACTTCACCGCAGGTGATATTGTCCTCCGCCTCCATTGCTAACCCAGCTGCCTACGCGCGGGATCTTACAGGTCGTGACGCTGTTGCGGTCACGGATTCCGGAGCCGGACGCGGTGAGCGGACGATCGTCTTCTGGGACGGACTCACGGACCCAACGACTCCGCTTTATCTGCAAGCCGCACGCGTACTTGCTCACATCACCGAGAAAGGGATCCAGACGATCTGCTTCACCCGCTCACGGGCACAGGCGGAGCTTGTGGCACGTCAGGCAGTGGATATCGGCGCGCGCGGCGTCCTTCCGTATCGGGCTGGATATCTTCCAAGTGAACGGCGGGAGATCGAAGCTGGACTACGAGACGGTGAGATCAAGGGGGTCGTCTCGACAAGCGCGCTTGAGGCGGGGATCGACATCGGTGGGCTCGATGCTGCGATCATCCTCGGTTTTCCGGGGAGCGTTCTCTCCTTCTGGCAACAGGCGGGACGGGCCGGAAGAGGGGAGTCGTCGTCGCTTGTCATCTTCATTCCCTATGAGGACCCGCTCGACCGCTACCTCCTCCGGCACCCAGATCACCTACTGGGAAGGGCTCGGGAGAGGATTGTCATTCGCCCTGATAACCCGCGCTTGGTCGCAGGACATATCGCCTGCGCTGCGGCCGAGCTTCCTCTCAAAGGAGGAGAGATAAGCCCACTTGGGAAGGAGATCGTTCCCGCACTCGAGGAGAGGGGGCTACTTTCATCCACCCCGCGCGGCTACGTCTATCGGGGGCTGAAACGGGCGCATGATCTATTCTCGCTTGATGATCTCGCCGGGGAGAGGGTGAAGCTCATCTGCGATGGAAAACTGCTGGAGACGATGGATCCGCTCCGCGCTCGCCGTGATGCCCATCCCGGTGCGGTTCTCCTTCACCGCGGCGATACTTACGTGGTTGATGCCCTTGATCTTGAGGAAGGGATAGCCCATGTCCATCGTGAGGATGTAGATTACTATACGAAACCACTCATTACCTCCACTGTCGAGATTCTATCTACTGACTCCTGCTCAACCGAGGACAAGTTCACAACGAGTAATGGAAGAGTACGGGTGAGGCAGGATTTTGTCGGTTACCAGGCGATCCATTCCGGACACACTCTCACGGTGGAGCCGCTTGAGCTCCCATCGTACACATACGAGACCGATGGAATGTGGATTACGTTTTCCGATGAGGTTCCCGAAATCCCACGCGAGGACCTCCTCGGTGGATTGCACGGAGCGGAGCACGCCCTGATCGCCATGGCTCCTCTTTCTGTGTTATGCGACCGGGATGACCTCGGCGGGGTGTCGACACCGTTTCACCCTGACACCCAAGCTCCGACGATCATCCTGTTCGACGAGATTGAAGGTGGTGCCGGACTCACCGATGCCATTTTCTCCGCTCTTGATCGGGTGATTCACGAAGCTCTTCGGTTGGTTGTCGATTGCCCGTGCGAGAACGGGTGCCCATCGTGCATCTACTCCCCGCGCTGCGGCAGTCGTAATCGGCCACTCGATAAGCGGGCGACCATTAAAGTGCTTGAGTACCTCGCGCAAAGGGGCGGAGGATGAACGGAACAGCGGCGGTGATCATGCATCCTCCGTTCGGGCGTAGTCTCGGCGAGCGGATTGTTAATCAAGCGCGGATCGCCGCTATCTTCGACCTCATTGAGCTGCTCCGAACTACCGGAGTGAACGACGTGTTTGTGGTGAGTCAAGAGGAGAGCTTGCGTGATGCACCAGCCTACTTCGTTCCCCCAGGAGTAAAGCCGTTTCACTTCGGAGCGGAACTCAAACTCGTTGTATCGCAGTTTGAGATTGATCGTCTGTTGTATTTCGGCAGCGGTAATGGCATGCTTCTATCGAACCCCCAGGTTGAGCGGTTGATAGAATTCACTGCCCGCCCACAGCCAAGTGCGCTGTTCAACAACTTTTACTCATGTGACTTTGTCGCTGTCAGCAGGGCGAAGGCGTTGCTCACTGCTGATCTCCCTCCGATCGATAATGCGCTCGGTTTCGCGCTTGCTGATGCTGGTTTTTCTTGTTTTTCGCTGCCCCGTGATCTGTCTTCTCAGTTTGA
Source organism: uncultured Thermotogae bacterium (assembly GCA_964654805.1). GTDB lineage: Bacteria > Bipolaricaulota > Bipolaricaulia > UBA7950 > UBA9294 > S016-54. Next base: position 6,701 of record CAZZJU010000044.1, read on the forward strand.
TATCGACACCCCGACCGATCTGTTTCTCCTGGCTGCTGCCGGGCTCGGTGGGAATCACCTGCGCGCTGTTTTAGCATGGTACGGCCTTCATCATCCTCGACTTGCGGAACTGAGTGCACTTCTCACCTCACGGTCGGCGCACGTTTACCTTATCGGCCGGGTGAATCCATACAATTGGAAGCGGTTTGAGACTGCTGTTGCCTGCCGGACAAGCGCGCTTGCTGAGGGAAGAGGGATGCGGTCTTATCCAGAGGGGAGGGGAACGATCACCGGCAAACTCATCCATCAAGACGGAGTCACTGCCTTCATCTCACAGTTAGCCGCTTCTTGCGACGGCGCGATTATCGATACCCGTCCCCTGCTTGCTCAGGTTGGTTCCCTACCACCGCCAGCTGACCGATTCGCGAGCGATCTTCTCCGACCCGATCTGATCCGGGACCGAATGTGGGCGAATTTCACCCGCACAGTGATGAACGCACCGATTCCAATCATTATCGGTGGGCATTCTCTGGTAAATGCCGGGCTTTATCTTCTTTCTGCCATCTCCTGGAAAGGACGGGCTCTTCCCCGTAGACTTCACCCTGAAACGATCGATTGGGAAAAGGAGTTGCCATGAACGACCAACTTGGGTTCGCCGATTTGAAAAGGATCGATCCGCAGCTTTCTGCGCTGATTGCGGCAGAGGAAAATCGGCAGCGGGAGAAGATCATACTCATCCCTTCCGAAACTCTAACTCCGCCTGCGGTGCGGGAAGCACTCGGTTCTGTATTCACGAGCGTTTACGCTGAGGGATATCCCCGTAGAGCGATGCGCATGCTGTCGCCGGAGCTGCTCGGAGATGTTGAATACCAACTTGCTGGATACCGCCGCTATGCGGATTGGAGGTTCTACAAAGGAACCGAGTTTGCTGATTTGGTGGAGTCACTCGCCGGGCGGCGGGCAGCAGAGTGCTTCGCTACTCCGGACTATCCTCCCTCTCGAATTTACGCCAACGTCCAGCCATTATCCGGAGCCGCGGCGAACCTCGCGGTTTACGAGGCGTTCGTAAGACCAGGGGAAACGGTAATGGGAATGGCTCTCACTGAGGGAGGGCATCTGACCCACGGATCCGAGTTCAACATCACTGGAAAGCGCTACAATATCGTCTCTTATAAAGCCGATCGTGCTACAGGAAAGCTTGATTATGATGAGATCATGGCCCTGGCCAAAGCACATCGGCCTAAAATGATCATCGCCGGGTTTACCTCTTACCCGTGGCAGCCGGACTGGAAGGCATTCCGAGAGATAGCGGACGCAGTGGGAGCAATCCTGTTTGCCGATATTGCCCACACTGCGGGGATGGTGATCGCCGGAGCTTATCCGAATCCGGTTGGATACGCTGATGTGGTAGTCTTCACCACTCACAAGACACTGTGCGGACCACGCGGAGCAGTGATTCTCTCCACCGATCCGAGTATCGCAGCTCGAATCGACTCCGCGGTCTTTCCTGGTGAGCAGGGAGGGCCACACGTGAACAAGTTCGCTGCGATCGCCGCTGCGCTTAAAATCGCGCAGACGGAAGAGTTCAAAGCTCTACAGCATCGTATAGTGGAGAACGCCGCTCACTTGGCACGAGCGCTTCAGGAAGAGGGCCTGACCCTTGCCTATGGTGGGACGAACACCCACCTTCTCCTCATCGATCTACGGGCATTGCAGTCGAACACGGGATACACGATGCTTGGTGAGATCGCCGCACGCATCCTCGACCTTGTCGGGATCGTGTGTAACAAGAACACGATACCTGGCGACCACTCAGCGGCCGATGCGCACGGGATTAGGCTGGGCACCCCTTGGCCTACGCAGCGGGGGATGGGTAAGGAGGAAATGCAAGTCCTCGCACGGGTCATTGCCAGAGTCCTACAGGCAATTCGCCCATTCGAATACCCGGGGATTACCGGCCCGCTCTCCCGCGGTAAAGTGTCCAGCACCGTGGTGCGAGAGGCGAAGCGCGAAGTGCGCGAATTGATCCACCGCGTCGATCCACAGGTCTCTGTTGCTGTTCCAGACGGTGATTGGCAAGTATTGCGGGTGCGTGGAGGTCGCGCGCGGCAACTCCTTGATCAGGCCGGAACGGCTGATATTTTCACCCTTCCCATCGGCGAAACACGTGTATCTCTCTTGTTCGATGAACATGGTTCCCTTATCGCGCCCATTCTCGTTGGGTGCTCTGATGAACAGGAGTTCTACGTTTTCGCGCCTGAGGCGCGCAAAGCTGCAGTAAAGGAATGGCTGACTGGTCTCTCCGATGGTTACGTCCTGTTCGATTCGAATGATCTTTTCCGCAAAGTTGAAGGACCGGCGGTGGTGGAAGAACTGGCTGAGCTGCCGGAGCAAGCACGGAAGTGGAAAAAAATGTCCCTGCCGCCGATTGATGGTGGAAATATCGGAGAAATTTATCGCTCCCATTCTGAACTCTTCTCCGTGGAGAAGCCGTACTTCATCGGCCAAGAACTCCTTGAGCTTACTGTTTCTTCCCGAGAGAAGTTCACTTGGGAAAAACGTGAAGCCGAGCTCAAACGCACCCCGCTGTATGCCGCGCACAAGAAACTCGGGGCGAAACTCGTCCCGTTCGCTGGCTGGGAGATGCCAGTCTGGTATACCTCAGCCATTGCCGAACACCGCGCCGTGCGGGAGAGAGCGGGGCTGTTTGATCTCGGGCATATGGGGTTGTTCGCGGTGGAGGGTAAGTACGCTACTGCGTTTCTGAACGCGGTGACTGCTAACTACGCTGATTGGCTGAATTCAGGAGAATCTCAGTATTCATACCTGTTTGACCCGGATGGAAATGTAATCGATGATATTATGATCTACCGTCGTGGGCAGGATAACTATCTCGTGGTGGTCAACGCAGCGAACGAAGAGAAAGACTGGGCATGGCTAACCGGGGTGAACGAAGGACGCTATCTGATCGATCATCGAGTTCCGACTCGCTGTGTGCCGCGGGCTGTTCTGCGTGATTTGAAAAAAGAAGAGGGAATGATCGATATTGCCCTCCAGGGGCCGAAGAGCCCGGAGATCCTTTCCCGTATCCTCGGCAAGAAGGAGAGGCTTGCTGTTGCAGCACTCAAGCGGACGGAATTCTGCGAGGTCGATGTGGGTGGCAATCACCTTATCATCGCTCGCACCGGCTACACCGGTGAGGACCTCGGTTATGAGATTTACGTCGGTGGAGAGGGAGTGCTTTGGACATGGACCGAGCTCCTTGAAGCGGGGAAAGAGCTTGGCCTTGTCCCGTGCGGCCTTGCCGCGCGCGATTCGACCCGCACCGAGGCCGGACTCCCATTGTACGGACATGAACTTGCTGGCCAATACGGAATAAATCCATTTGAGGCTGGATTCGGTCCGTACGTCAAACTGCACAAACCGTTCTTTATCGGGAGGGACAAGTGCCTGAAGTTTTACACTGAACAGGCACGGGAGATCGTGCGATTCGAAGCAGCGGCGGGGGCGCGTCCCGTGCGTGCGGGTGCAGCAGTGGTGGATAAGAACGGGGCTTATCTCGGTCGAGTGACTAGCTGTGTTGCACTTGATGACCGCCAGGTGGGTCTTGCCCTTCTGGAAAGACGTGGGGTCGGGCCTGGGACGCGGATCGGCCTTGTTAACCCACTACGTGCGGAGGTACTCAAACCGGTAGTCGAGCTTGCGAAGGGGGATCGCGTGCCAGTACCCATTTTCGGTGAAATCATCAATCGGTTCCCACGCTGGGCAGCTAAGTTGAAGGCGGGGGTTGGAGAGTAATGTCGGATTGAGGGAGGAGCGATGGCGAAAAAGACGCCGATGATGGAGCAGTATCTTCGTCTTAAAGCTGCCCATCCCGACGCCATCCTGTTCTTCCACCTGGGTGATTTCTACGAGGCGTTCTTCGAGGATGCAGAGGTGCTCGCCCGTGAACTCGATGTTGTACTGACGGCGCGCAACGGGAATCCGATGGCCGGAGTCCCTGTTCGTCGCGGTGAAGCGTACGTAAACGAGCTGCTCAAACGTGGGTACAAGGTGGCAATCTGCCAGCAGATGGAAGATCCGCGCAAAGCGAGTGGCTTAGTTCGCCGCGAAGTGGTGCGGGTCGTCACCCCGGGGACAGCGCTCGACGACGGGGTTCTCGATGCGGGGCGGAATAACTACCTGGGCGCAATTTACCGCCGCGATGCCCAGTTTGGATTGGCCACGCTCGATCTATCTACAGGAGAGTTCGCTGCTACAATAGTACCGGATAAGGAGGCGTTGACCAGTGAACTCGCCCGTCTTTCCCCGAGCGAACTCCTCCTCCCCCCGGAATTGAAAGAAGAAGCGCCTGAGTTAGAGCGGGGTACGGTGACTGTTATTCCAACTGAGCGATTCGATCCCGCGTCTGTTCCGCATAAGGAATTTGGCATTCCTGAAGAGGCACTCTGCGCCGCTGGGGCGATCCTGTACTATGTGTCCGAAACGCAGAAGGGAGTTGTTTCCCATCTGCAGGAGCTGCGTCCGTATAGCCTCTCGGAACGGATGGAGATCGATCCGTTCACCCTGAGAAACCTCGAGCTGGTGAAGCCGATCAGGGAAGGAGAGGAACGCGGGACGCTTCTTCACGTTCTGGATAAGACCGCTACCGGAATGGGGAGACGCTACCTACGTCGGGCGATACTGGCCCCGCTTCTTGATCGGACGAGGATCGAAGCGCGGCTCGACGCGGTAGAGTTACTCTCCGGTGATGAGTTCTCTCAGCAGGCACTTGCCGATGCTCTGAAAGAAGTGCATGATCTGGAGAGGCTTACTGGCAAGCTTGGTGCGGGGAGGATGGGGCCGCTCGATCTGTTGTTGCTGGAGAAGAGCCTCGACCAACTCCCGCGGGTAACGGAAGTGCTTTCTCGTATCCTAAGGCAAAAAGGTTCTTCTAAGCTTCTTTCCCAGATTATGCAGGATCTTGCGGATTCTCGACTCGGGGAACTTAGAGAGGGAATTTCTGGGATGCTTGTCGATCAACCACCGACTGATGCGCGTGACGGTGGACTGATCCGCCCTGGTTTCAACGAAGCGCTCGACCGGCTGCACGCGGAGATCCGCGCCCTCCGCACCCAGATAGCCGCTCTTGAGCAGAAAGAACGAACTCGCACCGGGATTCCTTCCCTCAAGGTTGGGTACAACCGCGTCTTCGGCTACTACATTGAGGTGACGAAGACACACCTTGCCAAGGTACCGCCCGAATATCACCGCCGCCAGACTCTGGCAAATGCCGAGCGGTTCGTGACTGAGGAGCTGAGAGGATATGAACAGCGGATTGCTTTCGCGCAAGAACGGGCGATCGCACTTGAGCGGGAGCTATTCGAACAGGCTCTCGACCGACTGAGGGGAGAAATCCCACTCCTTCAGCGGGCCGCGCATGCTTTGGGCAAGCTCGACTTCCTTCTGTCGCTCGCCGTTGTGGCGCGGAGGAACCGGTACGTCCGTCCCCGGTTCACCGATCGACACGAGATCGTGATTCAGGAAGGTCGCCATCCCGTGGTTGAGCTTGTTGAAGAATTCGTTCCTAACGATCTTGCTCTCCCTGAAGGGACGGATCTAGCGATTATCACTGGACCAAATATGTCAGGGAAATCTGTGTATCTACGGCAGACGGCGCTTATCAGCCTCATGGCACAGATCGGTTCGTTCGTGCCGGCAAAGAAGGTGACGTTGCCCATCTTCGATCGGATATTCGCCCGCGTTGGGGCAAGCGACATGCTCGTCTCTGGAATCAGTACGTTCATGATGGAAATGCTGGAGACGGCGACGATCCTCAAGCGGGCCACCGCTCGTAGTCTGATAATCCTGGATGAGATGGGACGAGGAACGAGTACCTACGACGGCCTGTCCATCGCTTGGGCGGTGGCTAGGGAACTTGCGGGGAACGTACGGGCCAAGACCTTGTTCGCCACCCATTATCAAGAGCTCACCCGATTGGCCGACGAGGTGCCCAACGTGATCA
>CAZZJU010000045.1:0-12245 GCA_964654805.1 uncultured Thermotogae bacterium
CGCCGCGCTCAATGTGACCGGTATGTGTACAAGACTGAGTGGAAAAAACTGCTGGAAACGACGGATGGGCTTGACATTATTGAAGGGATGGTCGAGGAAATCATCGTTTCCGATCACCGGGTAGTTGGAGTGCGGCTGCGGGAGGGGAAGACCCTATCAACACGCGCGGTTGTGGTGGCCGCTGGCACGTTCCTGAACGGACGGGTCCTCATCGGCAGGACTTCGTACCCGGCCGGGCGGAGTGGGGAACCTCCAGCAATCGGGTTGGCTGGATCGCTTCAGAAGCTTGGACTGCGAATGGCACGGTTGAATACTGGAACCACCCCACGGGTGAACAAGGAATCAATCGATTATGCGGGGCTGCTTCGCCAAGATACAAGCGACGTTCCCCTCGGGTTTTCGTTCTGGACGCAGCCGCGTACGCTTTCGAAGGATTATCCCGTTTACGTCACCCATACCAACCCCGAGACCCATCGTATCATCCGGGAGAACCTGCACCTGTCTCCGAATTACAACGGCAGCGTGGCCAGCGAAGGGCCGCGCCACTGTCCGTCGCTCGAGACGAAGATTGTTAAATTTCCGGAGCGGCAGAGCCACAAGGTGTTCCTCGAACCGGAGGGACGGGACACGGCCGAGGTTTACTTGCAGGGGATCTACACCGCGTTTCCACCAGAGATCCAGGAGAGAATCGTCCATTCAGTGGAGGGGCTAGAACACGCGCACATCGAGCGCTATGGCTACGATATTGAGTACGACTACATTGACCCCCGTCAGCTATCCCCGAGTCTGGAAGTCGACGGGATCAAGGGGCTCTACCTCGCCGGGCAGATCAACGGGACAACCGGGTACGAGGAGGCGGCAGGCCAGGGACTGATCGCCGGGATCAACGCCGCCCGGGCTGTGCGTGGTGCCTCGCCGTTCGTTCCTTCCCGCGGGGAAGCGTTCATCGGGGTGATGATCGACGACCTCGTTACCAGGGGGATCACCGAGCCGTACCGGATGCTCCCGTCCCGCGCTGAGTACCGGATCACCCTGCGCGAAGGGAACGCCGACCTACGTCTGACTCGGATCGGTCACGAGCTCGGACTGGTCAGCGATAAACAGTACGAACGGGTGGAGAGAAGACGGAAACAGATCGAGGAGCTCCTGCAGGAATTGAAGGCGACCCGGGTTAAACCACGTGATCCGGTGAACGCCCGGCTCGCGGCGCGGGGGACATCTCCGCTCGACCAGAACGGGGCGAGCCTGTACGAGCTCCTCCGCCGTCCACCGGTACGACTCTCCGATCTGATCGATGACTCCGCGATCCCGGATGACGTCGCGGCTGAAGTTGAGATCGAGGTAAAGTACTCCGGCTACCTCGCCCAGCAGGCGCGCGAAATCGCCCATCTGAAGAAAATGGAAGAGATCAAGATCCCAGATGACTTAGACTACGCATCTCTCACGAACATCTCGATCGAGGGACGCGAGATGCTTGCCCGCGTGCGCCCACGCTCGTTCGGTCAAGCAATGCGCATTCCCGGGCTCTCTCAGGCCGACCTGACAATGCTTGCGCTCATCCTACGCCAATGAAGTCTAATCCCGTAAAGCTCAATTTTCACTCGTACCTCAGCGCCTCCACTGGGTCGAGGCGCGCCGCCCGCAGCGCGGGATAGAGACCGAAGATCAATCCCAACACCAACGAGAACGCGAACGCGAGCAGAGCGGGTGTAAACGAGATGACAAGCGGCCACCCGCCGAACCAAGAACCGATCCACGTTGCCACCCACCCCAGGCCAAGCCCGAGCAAGCCACCAAGAAGGCAGACCAACACTGCCTCGATCAGAAATTGACTACGGATGTCACGCGGTCGTGCCCCCACTGCCATCCTGATCCCGATCTCTCGCGTACGTTCGGTCACGGATACGAGCAGGATATTCATAATTCCGATGCCGCCCACGAGTAGGGAGATCGTGGCTACCCCGCCCAAAATGAGCATCATTGTCCGAATGCTCTCGTTATACGCGGCCATGGTCTCCTTGCGGATCTCCACTTGATAGGGCGTGTGAGGCGGGGGCGGCGGAGGCCCACCCACCGCGGATTGTCTTTTGTTAGCTCTCGGAGTGGGAAACGCCTTGGCGAGAATGTCCTCGATCTCGCTCGCTGCTTTTGTTACCACATCTACGCTCTTTGCCCGGGCGATGTAGGAAGTGAACGAACGCGAGCCACTGTACCACTGGACAGTACTGATTGGGACGTAGATCTGCGCGTCCAGATCTTGGCTCCCCACCTTGCCCCGCGGTGCCATCACCCCTACGATTCGGAATCCCAATTTCCGGCCCCAGGCGTACACGGTGAGCAAGCGGTCGACCGGATTCGTGTTTCCGAACAGTTCCTTGGCAATGTCACTTCCTAGCACGGCCACCGTGCGACGCGCGTCGAGCCGGTGAATGAACCGGCCAACCGCTGGAGTGAACCCATCGAACAGATGCGGGTATTCCGGAGTCACCCCCAGCAGGGTGACCCCCTGGCGTTCACCAGCGATGATAACGTCGCCGTGATCAGCGGCCAACGGCACCACCCACGCAACGTCGGGAGCGGCCTGAAGGCGAGTGGCCAATTCTCCGCTGCGCAGTTGAGCCATCGCCGCTGGGTCCGTGCGCGGATCGGGGAAAACAGATACAGTAATTGTACGCAGTCCTAATCCTGCAATTTGCTCCCGCACCTTGGCGGTCGCTCCATCGATGATCCCGATGATCGCTACCACCGCTGCCACTCCGATCACCACCCCGAGTACGGACAAAGTGGTACGCAGTTTGTGTGAACGCAACGCTCCGATTGCAGTGATTACCATATCAATCAATCCCACGCGAGTCCTCCTCGATCAGCCCATCCCGCATGGCCACCCGCCGTTGGGCTTTGGCAGCTACATTCTCCTCGTGAGTAACGATCACCACCGTCCGTCCCTCATCGTGCAGGGCGACGAACAGATCCATGATCTCCTCAGTCATCCGGCTATCCAGGTTGCCTGTCGGCTCATCAGCGAGCAGGAGCCGCGGGTCGTTCACCAGCGCCCGGGCAATCGCCACCCGCTGCGATTCGCCTCCGGATAGCTGTGATGGACGATGGGAGGCACGATCGATCATTCCCACCTTCGCTAAGTATTCCCGCGCCCGCTCCTGTCGGACTGAGCGATGGAGACCGGCATAGACAAGTGGAAGCTCGATGTTCTGGAGCACAGTGGCCCCAGGGAGGAGATGAAACCGCTGGAACACGAACCCGATTTTCTCGTTGCGCACCCGTGCCAGTTCGTCGCGCGACAGCCGCGACAGGTCTTCTCCCTCTAGCAGAATCCGCCCAGACGTCGGACGGTGTAGAGCTCCGATTACATGGAGTAGCGTGGATTTACCCGATCCAGACGGTCCGGTGATTGCGGTGAACTCCCCGGCGGCGATGCGCAAATCGACACCGCGCAGCGCCAGGAACTCGGTTTCTCCCATGGAGTAGGACTTTATTACCCGCTCGAGTTCGATCATGGCATCCCCGGAAAGCCGGGTGGAGCTGCCCCCGGTGCTGGTGCAGCCGTTCCCGTTGTGCCCTTTTCCTCAGTACCGCTCTCATTTGGGTAGAGGACGACCTCGTCTCCCTCATCCAGCCCACTCTTTATCTCCGCGTATTGATCCGAGATCACTCCCACCTTAACCGATTGGCGCTGCGGCCTGCCATCAACTAGCTTCATTACTGTCCAGCCCCCATCTTCCTCGATGAGGGAACTGATTGGAACACGAAGCACATTGGTCGCGCTTGCGGTGATAATTTCCATCTGGGCAGTGAATCCAGGCAGTATCGACGGTTCGGGCTTAGGGAATTGCGCTGTTACAGCGACGGTGGAGGTGCTTTCAGACGCTTCCGCCATCCCGCCCACCGACACGATCTTCACCTTCCACTTGCGGTTGGGGAACGCATCCACGATGGCGATAGCCTCTTCCCCGGGTGCGATGCGGGGCACATCCAGTTGATCCACATCTGCCTCGATGAATAGCGTGCTTGTATCGATCAGGACTATCTTGTCCTCTTGTGAGCTTCCTACCCCCTGAGTCACCGCACTTACCACCCCAGCGAACGGAGCACGTAGGGTAGTTGCTTCATATTCTTCTTTGGCGAGTTGGTACGCCAGCTCCTTTTCCTGGATGACGCGAGGTATTCCCTCCGCCTTTGCCTCTGCCAATGCATCTTCCGCTTGCATTAACCCCAATTTCTCTTTGGTGTCATCAAGTTCAACTAAGACCTGGCCCTTATCCACCCGTTCGCCTTGTTTAACGTAGATTTTCTTCACCTGATCGCCATCAAACGCGAACGTGTACTCCTGTTTCGGTACCACCTCCCCATATACGGTAAGCGATTGGATCACATCTCCCCGTTCGACATGTGCTGTGGGAATCCCGGTTCCAGCCGCAGCAACCACCGTTCCGGGATGTTCGTGCCATAATCGTAGTCCAGTGTAGATTCCAGCGGCGATCAAAATAAGCGAAACACAGGCAATAAGTATCTTTTTGTGATTCAACAAGTTCATGGTAGCCATTCCTCCCAATTGAGCTTCAACCCAAGACGAGCTCGGTACCGCAAATAAGCAGCAAGCAGGGACAGCTCTGCTTCCGCCTTCGTCCGGTTAAACTCCTGTCTCTCGGAGTTGAACTCCCGCCATTCCGCTTGACTCAGCAGGCCGGCAGCCAACTTGGCCCGGTTGACATCCTCTTCCAGCTTCCATTTCTTCTCCTCCAATTTGAGCTGGACGATCTTGTCCACCGCTTCCTGCAGACATGCACGTTGATCCAGGATGTCGTTCCGCGCTTGTTCCCGTGCGGCGAGTAACTCCTGTGCCGCAAGATTAAGGGAAAGACGAGCAATTTCGAGCTTTGACTCCCGTGCGGGATCGAACAAGTCGAATGATATCCCCACCCCGATTTTCCAACCTTCGTTACTCACACCGGCATCGAGTGACAGCGTGGGAAGGGCACTCTTCTGCGCCGTTTTGAGAGCGCTCTTTGCCTCATCCAGCGCGTCCTGGGCACTTTTCACCTTTGTGGAAGCGTCGATGATCGAGGGGGGAATGGACATCTGTAGCAGGTCCTTCGCCGCGGTAAGTAACCGATCAGAGGATATCTCCGGCGAGCTGGGCTCATAATCCGTGTCGATACCAATCATGCGGCCGAACGCCTCCTTGGTGATGTTGTAGCTATTCTGTTCCTTTTTAAGCGCGATCTGAGCCTCAAGCAGAGAGAGCTCTGCCTCTAATTGGTCGATCTTCCCTGCTTTGCCGGACTGCACCTCCTCCTTGACCCGCGCCACTTCATCCTGAGCTGCGCGGAGAGCTGCTAGATCCTCTTGTAGCTTAGCTTTCTCCGTCAACAGTTCACTGAACTGCTCGATGACATCCACCACCAGTTCCTCCGTCGCTTGTTGTCGTGCCGAGAGGGCAGAGGCGACGGAGGCCTCTTTATCCCTTAGTCCACTGGCTCCGGAATCTAGCTGGGAAAGATCCAATTGTTGAGAGAGGGAGATGTTCCAGGACGAAACACTAACTTCGCCCGTGGCCCAATCTAGGTTCCAGTTCAAACCGGCGGTCAAGTCGGTGCCCCAAGGGAGGGAAAAACCAGCGACGAAGCTACTCTGGATATCAGGAGTTATCCCTTTCTCCGACGAGAAGGCGGGTGGTTGGATAGAGAGATTGATCGTCGGGAAATACGTCGAAGCGCGAGCGGCTTGAAGTTTTAACTCGGCCAAACGCAGGCTGAGTTCGGCTTGGCGAATATCAGGATTGTGGGCGAAGGCGAGCGCGATCGCCTGGTGAAGCGATAAATCTATGATAGTATCAGTATTACTCGCCTGGCCAGCGAAAACCGCGCTAGACATCAATAGACCCATTGTGGTCATAAATACCGCGATGAAGAAATTCATTTTGTTCATGGTTATTCTGCCTTTTGCTGCATTTATCGGTAGAGCTGATTGCATCCGGGTATCACTATAGATAAAGAGGATGAAGGGTTGTTAAAGAAAAGATTAGGAGAAGTTAAAGAGGGAGAGTATCGCTTTCTCGATGGTGCTATCGATGCGCTACTGGCGGTAGATGGGTAATTAGCGCAATACGGGAGAAGGCATCGTGGAAAATCCGCCCAGCTGTGTTCCCGCCCCATACGGGCCAGGTATGAACTTCATCCAGGACAACCAGCCCGAGGTAGCGTGGGTCATCCTCGGGAAAGAATCCCGTGAACAGCGAGGTGTATTTGCCCGGTACATACCCGACTCCAGGTACTGCTTTTTGGGCAGTTCCTGTTTTGCCTGCCACGTTGAACCCGGGTATGTCGGCGGGGGTACCGGTTCCTGATTCGACTACCAAGCGCATCAATCTGCGCATCGTAGCACAGTTATCGGGCGAAGCTATCCGACGGATTACTGTAGGATTAACCGCTGGACCGTTTCCAATCTTATAGACGATATGAGGTTTCAACAGCTCACCGCCGTTGGCTATTGCTGCCATCCCGCGGGCGAGTTGGATACCCGTTACACCGACCGACTGGCCGATCGATGTGGCGGCGAGGGCCAGCTTCGACCAATCCTTGACGTTGCGCAGTATCCCTGCCACCTCACCGGGAAGCTCAATCCCGGTCTTCTTTCCGAAGCCGAGGTTGACGAGGAACTTGTATAGTCGTTCTTCACCGAGACGCTGTGCCACTCTGATCATCGCGGTGTTGATTGAGTACTGAATGATCTGAGCGAACGTTACGGTGCCGAATGATTCGTCCTCCGAGTTATGCATGGTGTGCCCAGCGACCACGATTCCGTCGTTGCCGTTGAACCGATCCGTCACATTAACCACGCCAGCCTCGAGTGCAGCGAGCCCGGTGAATGCCTTGAACGATGAACCGGGCTCAAATAGGAAACTCACTGCCAGATTTTTCCGTTCTTCCGGAGTTGATCTATAGAACTCGTTTAGGTCGTAACGACGGTCCTGGGCCATTGCCAGAACCTCATCGGTGCGGGGGTCAAGGAGGACAATGAACCCGGTATTTGCTTGGAACCGTTTTACTCCGCGGTCTATCTCGTCCTCACACACATGCTGCAACACAGCATCGATTGTTAGATAAATGTCTTTCCCTGCCCTCCCTCGCTCGAGTGTCTCGATATGGTAGGTGCGGCCGTCCGCACCTCGAACGACGTGGAACACAGTAGGGGTTCCGGATAGTTCCTTATCAAACTCAAGTTCGATTCCCTCAAGCCCACGTCCGTCCGTGCCCACAAAGCCGATCACGTTCGACGCCAGATCTCCTTGAGGATAGCAGCGTTTCCAGGTGTCGATGAAGATGAGGCCATTCGCATCCGCTTCGTCCGCTCGTGCCTTAATTCTCTTTGCTGTCTCCAGGTCGACCTTGCGGTCGATCCAGGTGAAGTAGCTTTTCCTGTACACGAGCGCTGCGATCTCATCGGGTGAGCGACCAAGCTCATCGGAAAGGATGCTCACCAGTGTGTCTGGCTTAGTCATGTTGAACGAATCAATAGCGATCGCAGATGCCTTTACATCGAAAGCGAGGGGGACGCCATTCCGGTCGTAAATTGTACCGCGACGGGGATCAAGTTCGATCGTTCGTTCATGGGTAGCCCGGGCGACCGCGAGCCACTTGTCGTGTTCCACCCCTTGCACCAGGGTAAGCCGAGCGATGATGATCAATGCTCCCAGTCCAAGGATGATGAACAGAATTAACCCTCGTTTTTTACTTTCGCTCATTTCCCTGGGATCTCCACGTATCGCACAAATTTCGGATCTTCCATATGGAGCTCTTCCCGGGCGATCTGTTCCACTCGGGAGAGGGAGAATGCGCGGTCAACCTTAAACTCCAAGTAGCGGTTCACTTCTTGGATAGAAGTAAGAGCGGCTCGAGCACTCTCGCGTTCTGCAGTCAGGGCGAGGATGGCGGTCCCTTGCCACAGGTAGAGGAGGCACAGGCCGGAGACTACCACGGCCGCGACGATAACGATAACCGCGACGCGGGGAAAACTCGCGCTGTGCGGCTCCTCACGGACGCGGGGAAGCGAATAGGCTCGCGGTGCGACCTTCTCACGGATGGACATCTTATTATGAAGTTAAGGGAAGAAGTTGGGAAACTGTGGGACATTTGTCGAAGGGAAAGGCGAACTATATTACCCATCGGTTGTTGCACACGTTTCCAGCTTCGGTATTATCGGAAGAAGATGAATACGGTAATAGTAAGGAGATGAGATGGTCGAGCGAGAATTAGACGAAGTTTGCGTTAATACGATTCGGTTTCTGGCGGTGGATATGATTCAAAAAGCGAACTCCGGCCACCCGGGCATGCCCCTCGGTGCGGCTCCTATCGCTTATGTACTCTGGTCGCGTCACCTGCGGCACGACCCGACTGATCCCAAGTGGCCAGATCGGGATCGATTCGTCTTATCAGGAGGGCACGCCTCCGCTCTTCTCTACGCGCTTTTGCACCTGTTCGGATACGATCTTCCTTTATCCGAACTCGAGGCGTTCCGTCAGTGGGGAAGCCGCACCCCCGGCCATCCGGAATTCGGCCTCACTCCTGGAGTAGAGGCGACAACCGGACCGTTGGGCCAGGGGATATCCAATGCTGTTGGAATGGCGATCGCCGAAGCCCATCTCGCAGCACGGTATAATCGGCCCGAGCACGGGATAGTCGATCATTACACCTATGTCCTCGCCTCGGACGGAGATCTCATGGAGGGAGTAGCGAGCGAAGCTTGCTCCCTCGCAGGACACTTAAAGCTCGGGAAGTTAATCGTGTTGTACGATTCCAACAGGATTACTCTCGCGGGGTCGACGGACATTTCCTTCACCGAGGACGTCGCGGCCCGGTTCCGGGCGTACGGTTGGCATACTCAATTCGTCGCGGACGGTAACGATCTCGACGCGATCGATCGGGCGATCACCGCGGCCAAGGAAGAACGTAATCGTCCATCTCTAATTCAGGTCCGGACAGTAATCGGGTTCGGAGCACCGCACAAGCAGGGCAGTTACAAAGTTCACGGCTCACCGCTCGGGGAGGAGGAACTGCGCGAAACCAAGCAGGCTCTTGGCTGGCCAACCGAGCCGATGTTTTACATCCCGGATGAGGCGCGAAAGCGTTTCTTTTCTCTTAAGGAGAGAGGGAAGGATTTGAGAAGGGATTGGGAGGCTCGATTTGAACGGTATAAAGCGGCATATCCCTCCCTTGCCGCGGAGTTTTCCCGCCGGATGAGCGGTGTCCTTCCCGAGGGTTGGGAGAGAAACCTCCCTGGGTTCTCCCCCGACCCCAAAGGCCTTGCCACCCGTAAGGCGTCAGAAGCGGTCCTACAGGCGTTGGCGACAAGCGTCCCCGAGCTTGTCGGCGGATCGGCCGATCTCAATCCGTCCACCTATACCTGGCTCAAGGAGCGGGGTGATTTTGAACCGCCTGATCTTCCTCACACTGATGTTCAGGGAACGGTCGGAGGAGGGTGGGGTTACTCCGGGCGCAATATCCATTTTGGGGTACGGGAACACGCGATGGGAGCGATCGCTAACGGTCTTGCCTACCACGGCGGGTTTATCCCTTACACCGCTACGTTCACCGTGTTCTCAGATTATATGCGTCCGCCGATCAGAATAGCGGCGATGAGCAAACTCCACACGATTTTTGTATTTACCCACGATTCGATCGGGGTGGGAGAGGATGGTCCGACACATCAGCCAGTGGAACAGGTGATGAGCCTGCGGTTGATCCCGAACCTGACCGTAATCCGTCCAGCAGACGCGAATGAGGTGAAAGCAGCATGGGAAGCGGCGGTTGAAAACACGTCAGGGCCGACCGTGTTAGTGTTTACGCGCCAGCGCGTTCCCACCATCGACCGGGCAGGACTCGCTCCGGCAGACGGACTGCGGAAGGGGGGGTACGTGCTCTGGGAATCGGGCGGCCCGCAGATCATCTTGATTGGTACCGGATCCGAAGTTTACCTCGCTCTCACCGCCGGACAGGCATTGGCGGATGAAGGAATCAGGGTTCGAGTCGTTTCCCTTCCCAGCTTCGAGCTGTTCGAACGCCAACCGCAGGAATACCGCGATTCGGTCCTTCCTCCTGACGTTAAGCTCCGAGTTGCGATTGAGGCCGGCGTTACCCTCGGTTGGGAACGGTATATCGGGGATCATGGTGTCATCATCGGGGTTGACCGGTTCGGAGCGAGTGCGCCCGGAGTGACCGTGATGCGGGAGTTCGGAATAACGGCTGAGCGCATAGTGGAGGAGGCAAAACAGCTCCTTGCCGCCGATTGATCACCGGTCAGACAGGGTTCGGTAGCGTCCGATTCCGCGGTACCGCTCGTAGCGCGTTTGGAGGAGCTGTTCAATCGGAAGTTCCACCAACTCGCGCAGGTGGCGGAGGAACGCCTCCTTCAGTTCAGCTGCGGTCTTCGCCGGGTCTTTGTGCGCTCCCCCGAGCGGTTCCGGGACGACCTCGTCGATCACACCGAGCTCGTGCAGCCGGGGTGCGGTCAGGTTGAGCGCAGCAGCTGCCTCCCGCACCCGCTCCTTGTCCTTCCATAGGATCGCTGCTGCTCCCTCCGGACTAATCACCGAGTAGATTGCGTTTTCCAGCATCAGGATTCGGTCAGCGAGACCGATCGCGATCGCTCCGCCCGATCCCCCTTCCCCGATCACTGTGCTGATGATCGGAGTACGCAATCGGGCCATCGTCTCCAGGTTTACCGCGATCGCCTCCCCGATGTTGTTCTCCTCCGCTGCCAGTCCAGGGTATGCTCCCGGAGTGTCGATCAGGGTGATCACCGGGAAGGAAAACCGTTCCGCCAGTTTCATTATCCGTCGCGCCTTGCGATAACCGTCCGGACGCGGCATCCCGAAATTACGCAGCTTGTTTTCTTCGATGGAACGCCCCTTCTGCTGGCCGATGACAGCGACCGTAGTTCCGTCGAACCGGGCCAATCCAGCTACGATCGCTTGATCGTCTCCGGAAAGACGGTCGCCGTGCAGCTCGTAGAAGTCATCGAACATCATCTCGATGTAATCGAGGGCGTAAGGGCGAGCCGGATGGCGGGCGATCTTCACCCGTTCCCAGTCGGACAGATTACTATAAAGCTCACGACGCAGCTCGGTGAGTTTCTCCTCTAATCGGGCAATTTCGGCTGACAGATCGAGCCCATCCATTTTGTTGAGCTCGCGCAGCTCTTTTATCTTCGCTTCCAGAAGATCGAGTGTCTGTTCGTCGCTCATCCTACCTCCACAAATAACGATAGGAGCTTGGCCAGTTCGTCCTTAAGGTCCTCACGGGGCACCACCCGGTCGATCGCTCCGTGGGCGAGGGCGAATGCATCGGTCTGGAAATTCTCCGGCAATTCCTCAGCGATTGTGTCCTTGATCACCCGTCGCCCGGCAAACCCGATTGTCGCTCCCTTTTCGGCGATGATCACGTCCCCGAGGCTGGCAATCGACGCCAGAACACCGCCTGTCGTCGGGTAGGTCATCACAGAGATGAACGGGATACTTTCTTCCGCCAAACGAGCGCGGACCGTTGCCACCTTCGCCATCTGCATCAGGGAAAAGATTCCCTCCTGCACTCTGGCTCCACCGGATGAGGAAACAAGGACGAACGGGACGCGCCGACGGATCGCCTCCTCCATCCCGTGGCAAATTTGTTCTCCCATGACTGATCCCATACTACCACCAATGAACTGAAATTCCATCACCCCGATTACGACCGGGATCTCAGCCACAGTCGCGCTCCCGAGGATGATCGCGCTCGCCAGACCGGTCTTTTCCTGCGCTTCTTCAATCCGTTTTGGGTAGGGCTTGGTATCGGTGAAGGAAAGCGGGTCATCATCCATGATCGGCTTTGAAATATCGACGAATGAGCCCTCGTCGATCAGCGATTCCAATCGTTCCTTCGCCGTGAGGAAGAAATACGCACCGCAATTGGGACAAATGTTGTTGTTCTCCCGTATCCGCCGCTTGAACACGAGCTCTCCGCAGGATTTACACCGCATCCACAACGATTCATCTGGCTCCTTGGTCAAGTCCACGCGAAAATAATTTTTATCCTTGAATATCGCCATCTGTTCACTCCTTCGGCCGTCGGCGGAAGAATGGGCTTAGCCACGGCCTGGTTATTTCATGCTTCCGCCCGTCTGTCTGCAGGCTGTCTGGGAGGACCGATCCGCTTGACAGGACCATGGATAACGCGTCTTCCACCGGCATGTCT
>CAZZJU010000046.1:0-1263 GCA_964654805.1 uncultured Thermotogae bacterium
CGCGCTGCGCGATTACGTAATGAGCAACTCTCTCTACGTGGACAACGTCATCTCGAGCGATGGCCACTACGCCGGGTTCATCATCGAGCTCACGCCGGACGCCGATGACAGCCAGGTGTACAGTGCGATCCGTGCGATAACCGATGCTCAGCCCAACGCATCCGACATCTACATCGCCGGCGGCCCGGCGGTGAACGCCGAGATGTCGATCGCGATGAAGGCGGACCTTGTTCGGCTGGTGCCGTTCGTGGTGCTCGTACTGGCGCTGATCCTGTATCTGTCACTGCGCACACTGCAAGGGGTGCTCCTCCCACTAGCGGTCGTTCTGATCAGCACGATTTGGACGATCGGGTTAATGGCATGGACCGGGACAACGATGGCGATGATCAGCACGACACTTCCGGTGATGCTGATCGCGATCGGGGTGGCGGATGCGATCCACATCCTCACCGATTACTACTCGGGCGTCGGGGCGGGCAAGGAGAAGCGGGACGCGATCCGCCTGGTGATGCGGCACATCGGGCTTGCCGTCGTACTGACGAGTATAACCACCCTGGTCGGGTTTCTGTCGCTCGGTACCTCGCCGGTCCGCCAGGTGATGCAGTTCGGGCTGTTCGTCGGGTTCGGGGTGATGGCTGCGTTGGCGATCACCCTCACCATGATCCCGGCTGTGCTTGAACTGACCCAGGTTCCAAGAGGGATAATGCGTCGCGCGGTGCGTGCACAACGGCGGACCCAGCTTGCCCTTGCCCCGTGGCTGAACCGGCTTGCCAGGGCGGTGGTATCGCACCGCCGGGCAATCGTAATTGTGGGAATCGGGATCTTCCTGTTCGCCGCGATCGGCGGCACCCGCCTCACGGTGGAGACGAACACACTGCGCTTCTTCCGGCCGGACAGTCCGATCCGGCAGGCGACCGAAGTGGTGGATAAGAGCTTCGGTGGATCGGAGAACCTGTCGGTGATCGTCGACGGGGACATCAAATCCCCGCAGGTGCTGAACTCGATGCTTGCGCTGGAGAAATGGGCGAAGGGACTCTCCCAGGTCGGTTATACCGTGTCCATCGCGGATTACGTTGCCCAGATAAACGAGTCGCTGCACGATAATAATCCGGCTCAGCACGTGATCCCACCGACGCGCAACGCAGTGGCGCAGGAGATCCTGCTCTACGAGATGTCGGGCGATCCGTCCGATTTCGCTCGCGTGGTCAACTACAACTACGACGAAGCGCGCATCGCGATGCGGATGGAATCGCTCACCAGCTC
>CAZZJU010000046.1:1363-11944 GCA_964654805.1 uncultured Thermotogae bacterium
GTCGACTACACGGTGCACTTCCTCTCCAAGTACCGCCGCGAGCGGCGAGGCGGGATGGAACCGCACGACGCGGTAACAGACACGATCCGCACCACCGGGCGGGCGATTATCTACAACGCGGTAGCAGTGGCAGCGGGGTTCGCTGTTTTGCTGTTCTCCAGCTTTGGGCCGATCGCCACCTTAGGGGCACTTGTTGCCGTGACGATGGGAATCAGCGCGATCGCTGCCCTCACCCTGCTTCCGGCGGCGCTACTGATGATCAAAAAGAAGGTATGAACAGCCGCTTTATGCGGACACAAATAACACGTTCCCAAAAGGAGGGACTACGATGAAAAACGGAACAAGGTTGATGTGGACGATGGTGTTGATCGGGGTGCTCGCGCTGAGCGCGACCGCGCTCGCGGGGGGCATTACCGGAAGGCAGATCATCGAGAACGTCGATAACGCGCCAGTAGCGAACGACGCACAACTGTTGATGACGATGACCCTGATCAACAGTCAGGGACAAACGATAGAACGGCAGATGTGGAGCTGGAAGCAGGGGACGAAGAAGACAGCGCTCGTGTTCCTCGCCCCGGACGACGTGAAGGGAACGGCGTTCCTTACCATCGAGCTTCCGGATTACTCGAACGATATGTGGCTCTACCTTCCATCCCTTGGACTAACCAAGCACATCGATGCCGACAGTAAGACTCAGAGTTTCATGGGCTCGGACTTCACCTACGACGACATGGGGCACCGGAACATAAACGACTATGACTACGAGATCCTGCGGGAGGAGACCTACGACGGGCATCACGTCTACGTTGTCAAAGCAACAGCTCATGATCCTCAGGAGGCCGGTTACAGCCACATGATCTCCTGGATCAGGGACGACATCTGGAAGCCAGTGAAGGTTGAGTATTACGATCTTGCTGGCAAGCTGGAGAAGGTTCAGACCAATTCCAAGATCGAGAAGATCGACGGTTACTGGGCGGTAACCAAGATGGAGATGGAGAACGTCCAGACTAAGCACAAAACGATCGTTACCATGACCAAGATCGAGGTTAACACCGGCGTTCCCGCTGGTGTATTCACTTCGGCGTGGTTGCCGAAGTTGTTGAGTTTGGTCCCGCAACAGTAGGACCACCCAGCCCCACCCGCATGCGGGGTGGGATAGGCATTTGCCCCCCACCCCGCACAATTTCATTCCGAAGAGAGGGAGGAGATACCATGAAATTGAAACGTCTAACTATGATAGTAACGCTAATATCGATCGTAGTGGTCAGCGGGATCGCTGTAGGAGCGACCGATGCGCCAGTGCGATTGCTCGTGGTCGATGAAACACACAGCGTCCAAAGCTCGCTTCAGATTGAGCTGTTCGCTCGAGCGTTAGTCAAAACAGGAGAGTTCCGCATCCACGCGTTGACGGAGATTCCCATGGGGAGAAATTCCGGAGATCCATACGCCCTTGCAGTTATCGTGCCAGCAAATATTGATCAAGTATGGATCGTAGCACCGAATATTCCATCTCAGTTGCCGCCGTCCATCGCTGAGGCACTGCACACACTCACTGCGATTGCCGATCGCATATACGGGGGAACCCGATCACTCGATCACCGAGCGGTCGTCGGAGTAACGGATGATCTGTTCCCCGCGGTATACAGCGGGTTTCTGGTGCGTAACGGGTGGTTGTAACCCGGGAGAAGCTGTTTTATCCTGTCGCGGTAGGAGGCGGGATGTTCAAACTGCAAACACTAGCCAGGTTGGTACGGAGAAAGCGGCGAATGCCCGATAGCAAGGTGGTTACGGTCACTACGGCAGACACTGTGCGTACTGCGATCGGGCGTATGATCCGCCACGATTTCTCCCAGCTTCCGGTGGTCGACGATGAGACCGGCGCGGTGGAGGGGGTAATCAGCACCGATTCTATCGTACGGGCGCTA
The DNA here is from genome assembly GCA_964654805.1 of uncultured Thermotogae bacterium. Taxonomy (GTDB): domain Bacteria; phylum Bipolaricaulota; class Bipolaricaulia; order UBA7950; family UBA9294; genus S016-54. The sequence continues at coordinate 3,289 of CAZZJU010000046.1, forward strand.
TACCACCTGAGCGATCCTGATCTGCGGGGTGGAGCGGCAATCGACATTATGGGACTGAGCGTTTCTCAGTGTTTGGAGGAAGCACCGGTCTATCCCGGAGACAGCGATATGCTTGCCATGGGAAAAACGTTGGAAGACATGCCGTACCTATTAGTGGGTGACAAAGACGGAGAGCTTACCGATATCCTTACCCATTCCGATATCGTTTATCTGTTCCGAGAGCTTGCTGCCCATTTCCTGGCGATTGGGACGATCGAACAGCGTTTGCGGGAATTGATCTCCACTGTGCTCGATACCCCGGAGAAGTTGGCTGAAGCGATCGATAATGCATTCAGTTATCGTAAGGATAACCAACCACACTCATTGGCCGAGATGTCGCTTGATGACTACCGGTTGCTGATCATGAACAAGCAGAATTGGCCGAAGTTCGAGCCAGTGTTCTCCGACCGCCAGGCCACGCAGAACCGCCTCCTCAAACTGCGAGATCTACGCAATGACCTGTTCCACTTCCGCTTGCACATTCTGAACCCGGAGCAGCGCGACTTCATTCAAAACACTGTACGATGGCTGGATAATCTGACGTGAGGGGAAAACAGGGCGGCCGATTTAACCGGTGGTGATTTCGGCCGCCTCGGTCTCGGTGTACGAGGCGACGGGGAATCCGAGCATTTCTTCCCGTCCCGGGATTGCTGATGTTCCCTGGCCCTGTACCACAAACGACGCGGCCCATGCTCCGAAGCGAGCTGCCTCCTCGGGGTTGTTTGTCTCGTGATAGTGGAGAAGGAAAGCGGCACCGAAGATGTCTCCCGCTCCGGTTGGGTCTACTTCCGGTCTGATGAATGCCGGTACATACGCGTATTCGCGCCCACCATCCATGAAAATTTCGGCCCCTTCCTTACCGTGAGTGAGGACAAGGATGTTCGCTTGCTCGGTAAGGCGCTCTAAATCGTTGTTTTCGACGTCTTCCTCGCTCACGAATACGACGTCCGCCTTGGGAACGACCCGTTCCAGGGCGAAAAAGCGCTGTTTATAGACCTTTCCGTCAGCGCCGACGCTCCGCATCCAACCTTGCGGTGCGAGTCCGATTACATCCGCATTTATTCTCTCGATCAGCTCAGGGGAGAAGTCGTTCAGTATTGGGCAGAGATAGACGATCCGGGCCGAAAGCAGCCCATCAGGAATGACTTCCAGTTTAATCGGTTCTGCCACGGAGCGCACGAACTGGATGCGACCATAGGGGGTCTCGCGGTTTACGAACGTCGTGGTTGTGCTTCCAAACTGAGGGTAAAGCCTTATTCCCGCGGGAAGGAGCGCGGGAGAAAAATCGGTTCCTACGCGTGTGACAATCGCTGCTTCATATCCCAAATTGTGGGCGAGGATCGCTGAATAGGCCGAGGATCCACCGAGAATCTTTTTATCATCAACTATATCAAAACATACATTCCCGATCGCGAGAAAATGCGGGCGACGTATCGCCATCCGTTTCACCTCCTTTTTCTCTTTTCGCTTTAACAGGTGATGGGAGAGCTCACTTGTGAGCTCTATTTGGCGCGGGCACGCACCGGAAAAATGAGCAAAACGACGAATCGGCCTGAAATGACGGTTTTATTTTAGCAATTCGTTGGTTTGGTTGCAAGTTTGTAGAGGATGACGTTATCTTGATATATCCGGTAAAATAGGATAACAGTTTTCACCAAGGAGGTTCGATGAAAGGAGTGATCCTCTGTGCCGGTGAAGGGACACGAATGCGCCCACTGACTTACTCCCTTCCCAAACACTTGATTCCTGTTGCCAACCGTCCAGTGATCGAACATATCTTGGACGCGCTCCGCCGAGCTGGTATAACCGATATTGGGATAGTGGTCGGTCCGAATACCCAGATAAGTTTTCAGAACGCCCTCAAAGACGGGTCTGCGCTCGGGATGCGTATAACTTATATCGTGCAGGAGAATCCCCGCGGTCTTGCCCATGCAGTCTCATGTGCGCAGGGATTTGTAGGAGACGATCCGTTCCTTCTCTACCTAGGGGATAACCTCCTCGAGGAAGGAGTGGCCGGGTTGGTGAGGAAATTTGAGGATTCCGAAGCAGACGCGGTGATAACTCTTTACCATGTTTCTGATCCCTCACACTTCGGAATTGCCCAGGTAGAGGGGGATAAAGTTGTTAAGCTTGTGGAAAAGCCGGCCCGTCCGGAGAGCAACCTGGCGATTGTCGGGGCATATGCCTTTACCCCAGCAATCTTCTCCGCTATTTCCCGCATCCGTCCGTCCGCTCGTGGTGAGCTAGAGATAACCGACGCCATTCAACGGCTCGTCGACGATGGCCGGCTGGTCCTTCCCTACCAGATATCGGGTTGGTGGCGGGATGTGGGTAGGCCCTCTGAACTCCTCGCGGCAAACGCACAACTACTCGGAGAGATATCGACACTGGTCGAGGGGACAATCGCCCGCGATTGCGCGGTTGAGGGGGAAGTGGTGGTAGGTAAACACTCACGGATAAGAAACTGTAGCCTTATTGGGCCAGTGATGATCGGAGAGGGAGCTAATTGCCTTGATTCGACGATCGGTCCTAACGTGTCCGTTGGTGATGAAGTGATGGTTAAAGGTTCTGCGATTAGCGAGAGCATTGTCCTCACCGGCGCGGAGATCGAGGGGGTTTCCCTGTCCGGTTCTTTGATTGGCCGAGGGACGATCGTGAGAAGATCGCAGCCTGAAAAGGTTCACACGCTTCTGCTTGGTGATCATTGCCGCGTCGAACTCGGCGGAGATTGAACCTTCCTTCTCGATTACCGCACTCATCAGCGATGGGGAAAGGCAATAGACGGATTAGGTGGTAAAGTTAACACCGTTTCGTTGATCGGCTGATGGAGAGCGGGGATGTGCTCTGCTCGCGGTTAAGGAGGGAAGGTGAAGGATGATGCCCATCTGCTGGCGCAGGTGGCCGCCGGCGACGAGAAGGCATTCGCTCAGCTGTACGACCGGTTTGCTAATCGAGTGTTTCGTTATTCCTTCACCATCCTGCGGGACCGGCATCTCGCTGAAGAAGCAACTCAGGAAACAATGGCTGCCGTGTGGCACGGAGCGAAGAGCTACGCCGGGAAAGCGCGGGTTTCGACCTGGATCCTTGGGATCGCACGTAACCAGGCGCACCGACTCCTGGAGAAGGAGATAAGGGCACGCCGGCGAATCGAGGAGCGGTTGTTTCTCCCCGATCCGGCAGTCGCAGTTGGAAGGGAAGAGGCGATGCTGCATGCTCTTTCGGCTCTACCGGACATACAGCGGGAGGTTGTGTTCCTCACCTTCTACGTCGGACTCTCCTACCCGGAGATTGCCGAGGTACTTGGTATTCCCGAAGGGACGGTGAAATCGCGCATGTTTCATGCGCGTAAGAAACTTGCGGAGGCACTGCGATGATGGATTGCAACGAAGCGAGAGAGTTGATCCCTTGGTATGTTACTGGCGCTCTATCGCCAGCGGAAATGAGAAAGCTTGCGGCTCACCTTGTGCGGTGCCCGGCCTGCCGGGATGAACTGGCGGAAACGGTGCGCTTATCGATTGAGGTTAATTCCACCTTTTCCCACCTGCCTGATGTGCCGGATGATCTGATGGAGAAGGTCACAGCGGTGGGTGAAATCCCGGTGGCGCACGTCGATCTTGGATCGTTCCTTCTTGGATTGTCGTTGGGGTTATCAGTTAAAGGAAGAAGGGCTCCGGTGCGGGGCGATCTGCGCCTGTTGGGGCGTAAAGTACGATTGTTCAGAACTTGAGGGAGGTGACAATGGAGGATCGAGATTCGGAGATTCGGGAGTTGAGAGAAGTGTTGGACGTAGTGTCGGAGAAGGTCCCCAGTTTGCTGCGAGGGATGCGGGATATTCTCTACTCGCGCGAGGCAGCGGAGAACATGGCTGATGCGGTGGCAACGTTCTACAAAAAGCTTGTCGACGCTGGCATTCCGAAGGAAGATGCTCTCAAAATGACGCGAGGCTACATGATTAATCTGCGTGATATCGTAGGCGAAGGTATGCGATTTGGACATAACAAGCGCGAGGAGGAGGAAGACTGAATCGCTCGATAAGTTGGATAGGAGCCGCTCTTTCGTTACTACGACTCCTCGTCCGTCTCGTTCTCATTGGGATCGGATTTAGCCTGCGGGTACGTTTGAGTGCGCGTGTGTATCGGAGGAAGCTTATACGCGCTGGGGTGCCGCGGACTTATGCCAATGTGCTTTCTCGTGATTTCCGCGAGATTGTCTCACTATCCATACTGCGTCGCCTCCGATTTCTCTTGTAATGCCAGTATTTTTCCAGTAGTCTGGTTGGAGAAGGAGGTCTATATGCGGAATATTATTGTCGGGCTTTTTATATCGGTGATGGCACTCACGGGACTGAGCAGTCTGGCGGCGGAGATTCATCTCCCGGGAGGGACGAAACTTTTCGGGGATGTGCTCATCGCTGAGAAGTTCTACAAGACTGAAATCGTAGACGGGCGGAAGGTCCAGGTGCCACTTCCGTATCGTGTGTGGCCCGGGCCAAATGGAATGCGCGATTCCAATTATTTCGATGTTCGGATCGAAGCCCATCCCGGAGATGTGATTATGCTCGCTGCGGGGAAATACAAGTTCGATGTGTGGGTATACACTCCTGGGATAACGATCACCACCGATCCAAATACCGAGGGGATCGCGAACATCTGGGGAACGGTGGAGATCGATGCCGACGACGTTACTCTGGACGGAATTGCAGTCACCGGTCCACGCAAGGACGACCGGGGATTATCAAGCGGTCATGGTATTGAACTTAATCGTGGACCGATTTCCAAAGTGGTGATAAAAAACTGCTTGGTAGAGGACAACGAGTGGATGGGAATCCACGTCATCGGTGCGCGGGGAGAGATCGAAGAACTGCGAGTGGAGAATTCGCGGATCATCAACAATGGGAGCTTCGGGATTGAATGTCAAACAGTGAAAAACCTGATCGTCACCGGATGCACGATTACCGGCAACCTCGAGGGGATCCACGTGGGCAGCTACGTGGATAATGTCGTCCTCAAGGATAACGTGATCACAGACAACAAAGAGGTCAACGTCTTCCGAAAGGGGTCGTCCTAGCGGACGTCCACCGGCACGAGAATCGCCTCCCCGGCGGCACCGGTGATCCAAATGAAGTAATTTCCTGGTGGTAGTTCCCGCGGATCGAGCTGTAGGTTGTAACCGGTTGCCCCGTGTTCAGATGACAAAGTAACCCGCGGAGCAGCTCCTCCGGCTCCGGCAGCGGTGATGCCCACTGCAGCGACCTTGATCCACGGCCGTGTTTTCCACCCCTCGTTGAGTGTTAGCGAGATTGGGCCTTGAGGTGTTATTGGAGTCACTTCCTCTTCTGCCAGTGAGATTAGTGTTCCGAGGTCAGGGGAATTTGGCTTCCCCGCGGTAGCGGCGAGGCGGTCCCCGGCAGAATCGGTTCCGTATACTAAGATGCCGGGGTTGGTGTGCCAATTTTCGCTCGTGTCCGGGCCCAGCGGATCGGTGCGTTCCATGGTCGCTTTAGTGTGCGAATTACCCGCTGCCCAGCCTGGGCTGTCGCCAGCATTAGCGGTATCAACTACCGTACCGTGTGCATTCACCAGTTCGATGACTGCCCCGTTGTCCGGTAGGGGAGCATCGTATATGAGATCAGCGGCGACATCGCGCACTGTATCGTCACTTTTCCGCTCGAGAATGTAAAAACCTCTTCCCTCATTGCCATCCTTGCCCGCTACCCACCACGACATATCGATCACCTTCCAGGCTAGGTCGTTGCCCGGTTCTTTCACGAATACTATATGCGGCCGGTGATGCGCGTTGGCACACGGGCTAGCCGGTGACGGCGAAATCACTCCGGAAAGATCGATCCAAGTCCATACGTCTTTATCGGATGGATCCGCCCCCTTGGGGTACCAACCGATCTTCCATCCGGTGAGGTCTACTGGTGTCTCTCCCAGGTTCTCCAGTTCAATCCACTCGGCGTCAGGATCGGCCGGAGTGCCGGCCCAGGCGACCTCAGAGATGATCACCTTTCCGTTACATGCCGATGCCGAACTTACTGCTCCTCCTCCGCCTGCCACACCATTTATCGTCACACTCACCGTTGATTCATCTGAGCGGACCTCTCCACCGGGCCCTTGACCGGTTACATAAGCGTGGTTCGTTAACGGTCCGGGCAGGTCGTCTTCGGTCACCGTGTAAGTCACAGTGACGGTGATCGACTCTCCGGGGAGGAGCACATTCCGCGGCAGAGGAATATTCCCCAAGCGGTCATCAGTGAGCACGAGATCTGTTATCGTGACTTTACCAGTGTTTTCAATTGTGTAGGTATAGATCAGTGTATCCCCCACGGACGCTTCCTCCGTGTTGACGGTTTTGGTGAGAGTGAGAGATCTCTCCCCCGCTACCTCGAGCAGCGATATCGTCTCCGAATCCGTGACTTTGTTACCAGCCGGGTCATAGGCGACTACAGTCCCGGTGTCCTTGATCGGACCGGGCAGGTCATCCTCCGTTATCGTGCGGGTGAGACGTCCTTCCGTACTTTCCCAGGGATCAAGCTCGGTGCGGTCAAGCGGGATCGGGCCGAGAGGATCATCAACTGCCGAGATCCGTAATAGCCGCGTCTGTCCGGTGTTGGTTATTCGGTATACGTAGGTCACGGTCTCCCCCACTTCGATGCGAGATAGCGGCGAGAGCGGGAATCCACGCGAGTCCAGCGCTTCGATTTCTATCGTAACAGCAGCATGCCCTAGGGGAATGAGCTCCACTTGAGTACTTGCCTGCGCATTCACTGTCCTACCGTCGCCCGTACGCGCGGTCACCGATGCTGTATTTACGAGCGGGCCGGGAAGATCGTCAGCGCTCACGGTGGTGGCAGCGGTTGCGCTGACGCTCTCGCCAGGAGCAAGTGTGCTCGTGGGTAAATCGATCTCACCCAATTGGTCATCTTCCAACCGTACGTTGTACAGAGTTGCCTCGCCGGTGTTCCGTACCGTGTATGTATACGTGATGCGATCTCCTACTCCCGCTTTATCGTGATCGGCTGCCTTATCCAATGAGATGCTTGCTGTGGCAGGAGGTGGCGGAGTGTGCACCGGAGAGACAGTTACTTTGACCTCGTCCGAGGCTTCCGCTCCGCAGTTATCAGTCACTGTAAGCCGGAACCGAAGTACAGTTTCATCCGATACGTCCGGCGCGGTAAACGACAGAGTCAGAGAATTCTTCCCTTGCAGGGCGACGGACGGCCCGGCTGTTTGCATCCAGGAGTAGGACGTGATCGTTCCATCCGGGTCGTCGGCCTGTCCGGTGAGGGTGACCCTATCACCGGGATGAACCGTCTGATCCGAACCAGCATCTACATCGGGCGGAGCATTGACATTCCGCACGTGCAGATTGAGCGAATCGTGTGCCTGCGCCCCCCAGTCGTCTGTGACGGTGAGAGTGAGGGTGATATCCATCCCGGAGCAATTGTCGGTCAACGGCGCGGTATAGATCGGATTGCGCACTTGGGCTGACGGGGAGAATTTTCCCCCTGCCCCTCCGTCCGACCATTGATACGACACTATCCACCCGTCTGAATCATCGGCAGTGGCATCGGAAAGCGCGATGGAATGACCTTCATCTACCGTCTTGTCCGCTCCCGCGTCCACAGTGGGAAAGGCATCCACCCGCAGGTGGAGGGAGTCACTGCTCACTCCGCCTTGGGTATCCGTTACAGTCAGCGTGAGGGTAATAAGGGAACTTGTATCAGGTGCGGTATAGGTTGGGTGAAGGGAGTTCGGGTTACTGAAGCTTCCCCCACCTCCATTATCACTCCAGGAATAGGAAGCTATTCCGTCGCCGCCGTCTTCCGCAACAGCATCGTCCAAATCAACCGTCCCGCCGAGTCCGACCATCTTGTCGGCTCCTGCGTCGACCGATGGCAGAACATTAACGGTCAATGACTTATCGGCGAGAGGACCGTTCGGATCGATCACTTGTGCGTCATCGGACACCGTACCAGGGGCGGATATCTCCACCGGCGTTTTGATTTCAATCGTTGTGGACGCCCCTGCGGCGAGTGTTCCCAGTGTGATAAGGCCGTTGGGAGGATAATTCTGCCAATCGCCCCCGTCGCGGCGGTAGGTCGTGTTCCATTGATCCAACCCCTGAGAAAGCGAATTCCTGAGCGTCAGCTCGGTTGCTGAGCTGCTTCCGGTATTTTCAATCGTGATGGTATAAATAAGTTCGCCACCCCGATTGACCTCGGATTTATCAGCGTTGATCGTGATGGAGATATCTGTGCCGTATACCACCGCGCTGAAAACAATAAGAACCATGGAAAAGAGGATTATCTTCCTCTTCATCGTTTCCTCCCTGGGTGAAATTCTCAATTGAGGTTATCCTCTTTTCGCATTGCCGTCCTTCACGTGGGTAATGCACTGATTGGTGTCCGATTACCCTCAGGGAAGACAAAGGTAATGTTCACACAAAGAGGTGGCGTGATCGATAAAAGTACTCTCCGGCTGAGATGATCGCCAGGGCGATTGCCAGATACAGGAACGCGGCTTTAGCTGCCTGTCCCCCTGCTCCCCACGCGAAGGTACGGGTGGCGAGAATCGTAAGCACGAGACCAATGTGGGATACAGTCTTCAGTTTT
>CAZZJU010000047.1:0-11873 GCA_964654805.1 uncultured Thermotogae bacterium
GGCTTGACGAGAAGTAGCCCTTTATGACGATAGACGATAGAAGAACAGGTGATCCGCCCTTTACCGCGCAGTTTATACTCCTCGCGGTAGAGGTCGATCACCTGAAAACCGACGTTGTGACGGGTAAGTGCGTATTCTGGTCCCGGATTACCCAGGCCGAAAACAGCCTTTTCCGCCTCAGGCGGATTCCTCTTCCGCAGCCTGAGCAGCAGATCCCTCCTCGGTAGCGGCTTCTTCCACTGCTTCCCCTTCCTCCTCCGGGCCACCGACAGCAGCTTCCTCAAGACCGCGCGGGGCAACTACCGTGACGAGAGCTCGTTCCGGGGGAAGAAGCGGCTCGACGTTTCCAAAATCGACGTCGCGTACTCGAATCCCCTCACCTATCCCGAGGTTGCTCACATCAAGCTCGATAATCGGCGGAATATCCTTGGGAAGCCCATGTACAAGGATGGTACGAAACAGCACGTTCAGAACTCCGCCTGCTTTCACCCCGGGTGCTTCGCCTACAATCCTTATTGGCACGTGCAGACGCAGCGGTCGTCCTGTATCTGGATGATAGAAGTCAACGTGAATCGGCTCATCGGTGATCGGGTTGTACTGAATCGCCTTGACGAACACATCGAGCTTCTTCCCCTTTTCGTGGTCGCTCACAGACAACTCGATCCGCGAGCTGCGGGTAATCTTAGAGAATAGAGCGCGTAGCTCCTTCTGTTCAACGATGATCGGGGTGGAATCGATCGTCGGCCCGTAAATCACAGCTGGTACAAACCCCTGCCGGCGCAGGGCGTTCGCTTTTCCTTCCGTCCTCAGTCTTGCATTCAATGTCAACATCTTCACTCCCAATAATCAATGAAGCGGGAAGAGGTGGCTCACCGATTTATTCTCGAAGATCCTGCGGATCGTCTTCGCCAGATGCTCTCCCACTGGAATATACTCGACAAAATCCTCTTTTTCCGCTTGAGCGTGAGAAATGGTATTGGTCACTACCACCTTTTTCAAGGGCGAATCCTTGAGTGCCTGGATCGCATCTCCGGCAAAAACACCATGGGTACAGCAGGCAAAGACCGCCTTGGCTCCGTGATCGAGTAGGGCTTGCGCTGCATGGATCAGTGTCCCACCGGTGGAGACGATATCATCGATGAGGATAGCTCGCTTACCGCCAACCTCTCCGATCGCACGAATCTCCTTAATCCCTGTACCATCGGAATTACGTCGCTTCTCGAGCACTGCCAGCGGAAGTCGGAGTTGCTCAGCCAGCCGGCGAGCCCTTCCCACACCGCCCACATCCGGGGAGACAACGATCATGTCGGATAGATCCTCCTCTGTCCGGGTGATGTACTCGGCGAACACCGGATCTGTGCGAAGGTTGTCGACCGGAATGTTGAAAAAGCCTTGAATTTGTCCAACATGCAGCTCCATGGTGAGAACCCTGTCCGCCCCGGCCGTTTCGATTAAGTTGGCCACCAGGCGGGCGGAGATCGGCACGCGTCCGATGTGTTTGCGGTCCTGCCGGCCATAACCATAATACGGAATCACAGCCACCACCTGCCGTACCGACGCCCGCCTCAGGGCGTCGATCATGATGAGAAGCTCCATCAAGTTGTCATTCACCGGTGGGCAGGTCGGTTGAATCACAAAGACATCCGCCCCGCGCACCGTCTCATCGATCTTTACCCGAACTTCTCCATCGGAGAACCGTCCGACCGTTGCTTGACAGAGCTCAATCCCGAGCGCCTCAGAGATTTCATTGGCGAGCGGGCGGTTGGCGTTTCCCGCGAGAAGCTTCAGTTCTCTGCCGATCAATCTTTACGCTCCTTTATCACCTGTCGGGCACGGCCGAGTCCGAGCGTGCCCGGAGGAACGTCCTCGGTGATCGTCGAACCAGCTCCGATCACCGTGTCTTCACCGATCGTGAGCGGCGCAACGAGGGAGGTGTTACTTCCGATGAACGCCCGATCACCGATCACTGTACGGTGCTTTCTCTTCCCGTCGTAGTTGCAGACGATCGTCCCCGCCCCGATGTTCACCTTTTCCCCGACCTCCGCATCTCCGATGTAAGTCAAATGCCCAGCCTTTGTCCCCTGCCGCACCCGGGACGCCTTTACCTCGACGAAGTTACCGATGCGCACATTAGGCCCTACATCCGCTCCGGGACGCAGGTGGGCGTACGGTCCGATTGAACAGTTCTCCCGCACCCGTGCCTGCTCCAGCACTGAGTAGCGGACGCGTGAACCTGTCTCGATCGTCGAATCCTCGACCCACGCGTTTGGTCCGATCTCGCAGTCTTCTCCAATGCGCGTTGCGCCGAGGAGGTGAGTCCCTGGATGGAGCACGGTGTCCCTTCCTACCTCGACGCCGGGCTCAATGTAGGTCGTTTCCGGATCGATTATCCGTACCCCTTGCTCCATCAGTGCCTCTGCAACCTTCCTCCGCAGGACCCGCTCAGCGCGGGAAAGCTCGAGTTGAGAGTTCACCCCCATCACGACATTCGGATCGGGCGCTGCCACCGCAGAGATACGCTTTCCCGCTTGGGCGTAGCGGGCGACGAGGTCGGTCAGGTAGTACTCCCGCTGTGCGTTTTCGGCTCTGAGGCCGGAAAGTGACGCCCAGAGGAAATCCTCGTTCTTCAAGCAGTAAATCCCGGTGTTCACCTCGGTTATTCCCAGCTCATCCCCGCTTGCGTCTCGTGCCTCCACAATCCGCACCGGTCGGCCTTCGGAATCGCGGACGATCCTCCCGTAGCTTCCTGGATCGGGGACGATCATGGAAAGAACGGTCAGGTCGGATCCGCTCTCTTCATGCTGCTTGAGCAAGTCTGCGAGGACATCGGGAGTAAGCAGCGGGAGATCCCCGGGAAGGACGAGGAGGGTCGGGGAAGTCGTTTTCCCCTCCGCCTGCAGGAGGGCGTGGCCGGTTCCGAGGGGCTCCGGTTGCTCAGCGAAAACCAGGCCTTCTTCGGAAAGAGCTTCCGGCACCGCGGGATCGCTAACGACTATGATTACCTCAGCAGGCGAAAGAGACTTTACCGCCGAGATTACCCGGCTCACGAGCGGACGCCCACAGACAGGATGAAGGACCTTAGGGCGTTTCGACCGCATTCGGGTCCCTTTGCCGGCCGCAAGAATTATCGCTGCAAAACCTCTCTCCATCGTCAAACATAATACGAAATGAGGTGTGTTTTGACCAACCCTCAAGTTGCGCGAGAATGAGGGAAAAGCGTATACTGCTGCAAAATCCATCGAGGAGGTGGGGGATGGCAAAACGGGTATTCTCCGGGATACAGCCGACCGGAACGCTTCATATAGGAAATTACTTCGGTGCTATCAGAAACTGGGTTGCACTGCAGGACACCCACGAATGCATCTATTGCATAGTCGACTATCACGCGATCACGGTCGAAGTCAATCCGAAAGTTCTCCATGAAGCATCGCTCAATATGGCCATCGACTTGATCTCCTGCGGAATTGACCCGGAGAAAGCGATCCTATTCGTCCAATCCGCTGTCCCCGAGCACACCGAGCTTGCCTGGATCTTCAGTTGTGTAACCTCTTACGGGGATCTCACCCGGATGACCCAGTTCAAGGACAAATCGGCCGGGAAGAAGTTTGTCTCCGCCGGATTGTTCAATTACCCGGTACTGCAGGCGGCGGATATCCTCCTCTACCGAGCGGAGGAGGTGCCGGTTGGAGAGGACCAAATCCAACACCTTGAGCTCTCGCGGCGGATCGCGCGCCGGTTCAATTCAAGGTTCGGCAAGTTTTTCCCCGAGCCAGCCCCGATTGTCGGCAAGGGGGCGCGCATCATGTCGTTGGCCGATCCGACACAGAAGATGAGCAAAAGCGCTGGGGAAGCCCACTACGTCGGAGTGATGGAGGATGAAGCCTCGATCCGCAAGAAGGTGCGGTCTGCGGTGACTGACCTCGGCCCCCGGGGGGATGAAATGTCCCCGGGTGTAGCAAATCTGTTTGAGATTCTCGAGCTCACCGCTGATCAGGAGACAGTCTCCGGACTACGCGCGGAGTACGCTGCTGGTACGCTTATGTATTCTCATCTGAAGGATATCGTGTTCGAGAGCTTAATGCGGGTGCTTCGCCCCATACAGGCCCGCCGCGCCGAGCTTGTTTCCTCTGGGAATATAGAGGAGATCCTCGCCGCCGGTGCGGACAGAGCGCGGAAGATCGCACGCGAGAATATCGAAAAGGTGCGGGAGATGGTCGGGCTTTTCTCCTGTGCCCGGTGATCATCCGTTGCACCCTTCACATAATTGTGGATTGACTTTGCCTCATAAGATATGTAAAATGGGCCTTGTCGACCGATTTTCATCGACGATCGAGCTACCCTAACATTCTGAACAATGAATATTTCCGCGGTGGTACCCGCCTACAATGAAGCCGCTCGAATCGGCGCAGTTCTCCGTCCGCTCGTCTCCTGCCCGCTCGTCGACGAGGTGATAGTCGTTGATGACGGTTCGAACGACGGAACAGCTGAAGTTGCGCGCAAGTTCGGAGTTAAAGTGATCGAGCTGCCGGAAAATCGGGGTAAAGCCTCCGCTCTCGATGCTGGGGTAAGCGCAGCAAAAAACGATGTTTTGCTGTTCCTCGACGCTGATCTTGTCGGTCTGCGTACGGAACACATCGAACGGTTGATCGAGGCGTACAGAGACGGGGAGGTGGATATGGTGGTCGGGGTGTTTACCGACGGAAGAATGAACACCGACCTCGCTCAGTTCATAAATCCGTTCGCTTCCGGGCAGCGCATCATATCAAGATCGCTGTGGGACAGAGCCAAGGAGAAAGTTCATGAGATGGACTATGGAATCGAAATCGCTTTATCAAAGCTTGCCGTTAAAGAAGGATGGCGGAAGGAGAAAGTGAAACTCGACGGAGTAACACACGTGCTCAAAGAAGAGAAACGCGGCTTCTCTCAGGGGATCAAAGAACGGCTCAAGATGTACGGTGACATGATAAAATGGCTGATAAAGAAAATTTAAAGATTGCGATCGGCGCTGACCACGCTGGGTTTCCCCTGAAGCAAGCGTTGATCGATTCCGTTCTCAGCGGTTACGATGTCATCGACCTCGGTACCGATTCCACCGCTCCGGTTGACTATCCTGACATCGCCCACAAAGTGGCCACGGTCATCTCCACCGGAAAAGCGGATAAAGGGATCCTCATCTGTGGCACAGGGATCGGGATGGCAATCGCAGCTGGAAAGGTAAGAGGGATCCGAGCGGCACGGTGCACCGAGCCGTTCTCCGCTGAGCTCAGCCGCCGGCACAACGACGCCAACGTCCTCTGCCTAGGGGCGCGGGTCATGGGAGTGGAGATGGCGGAGCGGACCGTGGAAGTATGGCTCAACACCCCATTTGAGGGAGGAAGGCACGCCCGCCGGGTGGGAAAGATCGAATGAGTAGACAGGTTTTGCAGGTTGTCATGAAATGATCATTCATTGGATCACATTCTTGTTAGCGGCCACGGTGATCGTGGGGGCTGGGGTTAAACTCGCCTCGTTCGGAGAGGCGCTTGGCCGCCGGACTGGAATAGGCCAGGGATGGATAGGCCTGATATTCCTGGCCGTGATCACATCGATACCAGAGCTTACGACAACGGTTACTGGAGCAGCGATCGGTGCTCCGAATATCGCGATGGGAAACGCGTTGGGTAGCAATCTGTTCAACATTGCTATCATCGCGGTTATCGACATCCTCCTCCTCGGTCGCGGACCGTTCTTGAGCAAAGTGAAGCTCTATCATACGACGAGTGGTGGGATTGCGATCCTTCTAACCGTGATTGCCCTGATCGGGATAGCTATCCCGCATGAGGCTTCACTGGGTGGGATAAGTCCGGTAAGCTATCTTATATTGATCGGCTACGTGTTCGGGGTGTTCATCCTCTACCGAATCGAGCGCCAGGCGGGAGGTGTTGAGGCCCCGGATGCGGAGACAATGTCGCTTGCTCGTGCCCTCACCGGGTTTATCACTTGCGCGGCGTTGATTATCACCGCGGGGATCTTCCTTATATACTCGAGCAAAGCGATCTCTGATGAAACCGGACTATCCGCGTCTCTGGTCGGAGCAATTCTGGTGGCGATTGTGACTTCCCTGCCTGAGCTTGCCACTTCGATCGGAGCACTTAAGATCGGGGCGTATGACATGATCATCGGAAACCTCTTCGGGTCGAACATGTTCAATATCCTCACAGTCTTCTTCGCCGACCTCGCCCTGCGGAAAGGATCGATCTACGCCGCTTTGGGCGCGGGGAGGCAGGACCAACTGCTTGTGGGTATCCTCGGTATAGGATTGACTGCGATCGCCGTTATCGGAATCGGAGCGCGTTCCACCCGCCGTGTGTTCGGCATGGGAGTGGATGCCGGATTACTTCTGATGTGTTACATAGCGAGCACTTATCTCATCATTTCGCGAGGAATTCATCTTTGAGGTGATATGAAGTGGAAGTGAACGAACTTTCTACAATGGAACTCGAGTCCCTACAGAAACTGGCGGAGGAGCTCGATGTTCAGAATGTCGACCATATGGCGAAAAGGGAGCTTCTGCGGGCGGTGATGGAGCACTTTGCCAAGCAGAATGACCTGTATTTCAAGGACGGGATCCTGGAGATTTTGCCGGATGGATACGGTTTCCTGCGCAATGGAACGAGCCTTCCCGGACGGAACGACATCTACGTTTCCCCGTCCCAGATCAAGCGATTCAAGCTGCGTGATGGAGACGCGATTACCGGATTGATTCGAGCTCCTAAGAACGATGAGCGCTACTTTGCTCTGCTCAAAGTAGAAAAAATAAACGGCCGCGACCCGGAAGAGACGTACCGCCGTCCGGAGTTCCACGAGCTGACGCCGCTTCACCCCAACGAGCAGATCAAGCTCGAACATGACCCGGACGACATATCAACTCGGATCATCGACCTGTTCTGCCCGATCGGGAAGGGACAGCGCGGGTTGATCGTCTCCCCCCCGAAGGCGGGAAAGACTACTCTGCTCAAGAAGATCGCCGCCGGGATCAATGCCAACCATCCAGAGATAAAACTCCTCGTCCTTTTGGTCGACGAGCGCCCGGAGGAAGTAACCGACTTCCGCCGTTCAATCGAGAATGGCGAGGTGATCGCCGCCACTTTCGACCAGGAACCGCGACATCACACGCGGATCGCCGAGCTAGTAACCGACAGGGCGAAACGGTTGGTGGAGATGGGTCAGGACGTGGTGATCCTGATGGATTCGATCACCCGGTTGGCGCGGGCGTACAACCTGTCGGTCGCTCCGTCCGGGAAGCTCCTCTCCGGAGGGATGGACCCGACGGCGTTGTATAAGCCGAAGGAGTTCTTCGGTGCGGCGCGAAACATTGAGGAAGGGGGAAGCCTCACCATTATCGCCACCGCTCTGGTCGACACCGGAAGCAAGCTTGACCAAGTGGTTTTCGAAGAGTTCAAGGGGACGGGTAACATGGAACTGATCCTCGACCGCAATCTGTCCAACAAGCGGATCTACCCGGCGATCGATATCGAACAATCCGGGACCAGGAAAGAAGAACTTCTCCTACCGGAGAAGGTATTGAATCGGGTGTGGATCCTGCGTAAGATGATGAGTGAACTGAATGATCCTCAGGCGGCGTTGGAGCTCGTAAAGAGCAAGATGGAGGCAACCAAGGATAACGAGCAATTCCTCGAGCTGATGAACAGTGATTGAGAAAAAGCCGATCCGCAAAGACCGTGTAGCGATCGCGGTGATTTTCCTCCTCGCGGTTATCCTCCTTCCCATTCTCCTCCGTTCCGGAGGTAAATCGCCGGCTCCGATAACGGTGGTTGAAGAGCCGAGTGTGTCGACTCCAACTACTACGGTGACCGCGCCTCCTTCTACTGAACAACAACCGGAGATAAGTCCGGCTACCAGCGAGACCACGTCACCGCAGGAGGAACAGCCGACTACAGAGCCGACATCCACCACTACATCCACATCCCAGAAAGCGTCGCGCATCTTATCCTATACCGTAGCCGCTGGTGATACGCTGTCATCGATCGCCGACAAGCTCGGAATTTCCGTCTATGCGCTGATGGCGGACAACCAAATCATCTCCCCACAGTCACTCAAACCCGGGGAGGTATTGCACGCAGTTAAAGACGGAATCCTGCATCTTGTCAAATCGGGACAGACTCTAACCGATATTTCCATAACCTACTCGGTCCCGGTGGAGAAGATCGTGGCTGCGAACGAGATCAGCGATCCGTCCAAGATCTATGCCGGCGAAGAGATCATTATCCCCGGAGTGAAACCCGATTTATGGAAAGAGGTGATCAAGCTCTCCAAGGGGGTGAAGTCACGGTTTATCTGGCCGGCTCTTGGAAAGGTGACTTCCGGATTCGGGTGGCGGATCCATCCGGTCTACAAGGTTCGCCATTTCCACAATGGGATCGATATCGACATCCCGGTGGGGACAATCGTACACGCCGCTGCTCCAGGCAAAGTCTACTTTGTAGGAACTGAAAAAGGTTATGGGAACATAGTCATCCTACAACATGCGGATGGCTATTACACCCTCTATGGACATCTTTCGAAACCGCTGGTCTACACCGGACAGTTCGTCGAGGCTGGCCAAGCGATTGCGGAATCGGGGAACACAGGGGTTTCGAGTGGTCCACATCTCCACTTTGAAATCCGGCACGGTGATTTCCCCGTCGACCCGGCACGCTACCTCCCGTAATAGATGCATCTCCTGATTGAAGGAGGAAAGAAGTTATCAGGAACTGTCTCGATAGAAGGGGCGAAAAACGCCGTTTTACCGGCGTGTGCGGCATCCCTTCTCACTGACGATCCGGTAATAATCCACCGTGCACCGCCGCTCCGTGACGTGCGGACGATCCTCGCCGTAATTGAGGAGCTAGGGAAGGATGTCCGATACCAAGCCGGAACAATAACGATCCTTTCCACAGGGACCCTTATTCCGCGAGCAAGTAGAGAGCATGTAGAACGGATGCGTGCCTCGTTCCTCGTTCTCGGACCGCTTCTCGCTCGCCTCGGAAGGGCGGAGGTACCCCTGCCCGGTGGGTGCACGATCGGCCCCAGACCTGTAGATTACCATCTGCAGGGATTGCGGGCGTTCGGGGTAGAAGTACGCGAGGAGAGGAATGAGGTTATTATCACCGGCGAAAAGCTGCGGGGAATGCGGTTCCGTCTCCCTTATCCGTCCGTCGGGGCAACCGAGCAGCTTCTGATGGCGGCAAGTCTGGCTGACGGGATAACAACTATCGCAAACCCATCCCGTGAGCCGGAGGTCCTCGACCTCGTCGCCCTGTTGAAGAAAATGGGAGCGCGGATTGCGGACGTTGATGGAGCATTTGTAATCGAAGGGGTATCCGCACTTCGCGGAGCGGAACATGCGGTGATCCCGGATCGGCTCGAAGCAGGAACATACCTAATCGCTGGAATGATCACCGGCGGAGAGGTGAAAGTAGACGGAGCGCGGGATGATCACCTTACGGCACTTATTACTGCACTTAACCGCGCTGGGGCCACTGTGGAGACAGGAAATGGCTGGATCAAGGTGAAAGCGGAGGACAGGATCCATCCGCTCGCGGTCGAGACCGCCCCATTCCCCGGATTTCCCACCGACCTGCAGCCACCGCTTGTCGCTCTCCTCTCTCTTGCAGAAGGAGTGAGCACGGTGCGAGACACGGTATTCCCGACGCGGTTCAGCTACATCGGAGAGCTTGCCCGGATGGGAGCAAGGATCTCTGTATCAAATAGTATTGCCACTATAACCGGAGTGAAGCGGCTGAACGGAGCTCTGCTGACTGCTCCGGACATCCGCGCGGGAGCCGCTTTGGTTCTCGCGGCCCTCGCGGCGAACGGCCAGAGCAGCATCGAAGGGCTTGAACAACTCGACCGCGGTTACGCCAATCTGGAAAAAAAATTAACCTCTCTAGGAGCGGAGATTGTCAGACAAAAAGAGAAATGACCTTGTAGAAGATTACACCGGAACCCGGGCTCGGGTGTACGGAAAGGAGAAGGCAATCCTCGTTGCTGTCTCCCCCTACGAGGAGATTTGCGAAGAGTCGCTGCGTGAGCTCGAGGCTCTTACCGAGACTGCCGGTATCGACACCCTCGCCACCGTGGTCCAGACCCGCTCCCGGCCCGATCCAGCGACTGTAATCGGAAAAGGAAAAGTAGAAGAAGTCGCGCAAGCGGCGAAAGATCTCGAAGCGGAGGTCATTATCTTCGATCGCGAGCTTACCCCGGGACAGGCACGCAACCTGGAGGAACGGACTAAGTGCAAGATAATCGACCGTACGCAGCTCATCATGGACATCTTTGCCCAACACGCAAATACCAAAGAGGCCCGGCTCCAGGTCGAGCTCGCTCAGCTTCGCTATCTCCTGCCACGGTTACGTGGTTGGGGGAACGCCCTCACTCGGCTCGGAGGAGGAATTGGAACTCGGGGTCCTGGAGAAACGAAACTTGAACTGGATCGCAAGAAAATAACCAGGCGCATACATGCGATCGAACAGCGGCTTAAGAAAGTACAGTCGGAAAGGGAGACACAGCGCAAACGGAGAGTCCACGGAGAACTTCCGGTGATCGCCATCGTCGGCTACACCAACTCCGGCAAATCGACCCTGATGAACCGACTCTGTTCGACCGAGCTGCTCGTCGAGGACAAACTCTTCGCAACTCTGGCTACTTCGGTCAAGCGGGGAGAGATCGCCCCGGGCAGGATCGCCCTGTTCATCGACACCGTCGGCTTCATCCGCGATCTACCTCACCATCTAGTACCTGCGTTCTCATCCACCCTGGAAGCGGCGAAGGAAGCGGACCTGATCTTGCACGTAACCGATGCCGCGAGCCCGTACCGAGAAATAGAACACCGCTCCGTACGCGAGACCCTCACCGAGCAGGTATTCGCGGATGATTCGCCTCCACCGCCGATCCTCGACGTATTGAACAAGCTCGATCTGATCGAGGGAGAAAGGAGTGGAGATTTCACTGACGAAATATGGATTTCGGCAAAGAAAGGCACAAATATCGATCTGCTACGCAATCGCATTTGTGAAATACTCGACCGGGGAATGGAGGAGATGCGCCTATTCGTCCCTTATCCCGCTTTGGATATCCTTCATCGCTTGGTCGGGAAAGGGGGCTCGGAGAAATATCTCCCGAAAGGAGTAGAAACCACCGTCACCGTCTCCCTCGATGTGCTTGCTCGGCTGCGCAGAGCTGGCGTGCAAGTCATTTCTTCTGCCTCCGTTCGGAAGGGATAACTTCCACCTTATCCAGCTCAGCTTCTACACGCTCATCGTCATCGGTGAGGATCGTAACGGTACGGCGAAAGATATTGTGAGAGATGATTTTCCCCTTTTTCTTCCCGTACTCCACACGAGCACCGAGTTTTGGCATCTTTGCGAGCTCTGCTTTGTACGTCTCATGCTCATAGGCGAGGCAACACATCAGCCGCCCGCAGATGCCGGTGATCCTCTCTGGAGAAACGAAGAGTTCCTGGTCGTACGCGATCTCCATCGGTATCGACCGTGGCTCGCGTAGGAACGAGTGACAGCAGACTACCCTGCCACAACGTCCGATCCCGCCCTTGATCTTTGCCTCGTCCCGTGCGCCCATCTGGCGCAGTTCGATCCGCACCCCGAATAGTCCCGCAAGCTCACGCAGAAGGGCGCGGAAATCGACCCGGTGCGGCGCGGTGAAGTAGATGCGCAGCTGTGATCTGTCGAGGGTGTACTCGGCAGCAACTAGGTGCATGGGAAGCCCGTGCCGGGAGACGACCTCCCGAGCGGAGGAGAGTACTTGTTCGGAATCGATGAGGTTGCGGGAGTAGGACTCAAGGTCATGCGCGCTCGCCACCCGCACCACCCGCT
>CAZZJU010000048.1:0-11414 GCA_964654805.1 uncultured Thermotogae bacterium
GTCACAATCGATGTTCTGGTCAGGATCGTAAACGCAGATCCAAACCTGATCTCCTTCCTGTACGTTCGTCACCCTGTTTGCACCGTTCTTATCAGAGGAGAAGTAAATCTCCGCCTGCGTCGCGAACGCTGCCAGGGCAAAGAGCGCCACCAGCAAAAACACTATGGCACTCCCTACGACGTATCGCTTTTTCAAGGTCGTACCTCCTTCTTATTCGTGGTTAGATTTCGCTTTACTAAGCTCCACATCCTAATTCCATTCAAGCTCGTTATCCTCCTTTCCGCTATCAAAAGACGCTCGGTTCTAGATTTTCTTACCACCTCCCTCATCATACTCCTTTCTTCCCTAGGTTTCCACTCCTTTTAAACCTTACTGAAGACGCCTATGCCATGCAAAAGACTCCTGTCCTTTGCTTAGCCAAGGGTTAAACCCCACCTCATCATGCGCAGTGCAAAACTGGCAGCAGTTTATCACAGATTGCCAGTCCGTGTCAAGCCTGAACGTATCATTCGCGTTTAAAAGAACCTCGCGCTCCCTCCCCATAGGCCCCACCTCCTAAGAATCGGGCGATACTACGAGCCAGTCTAACTCTCAACACCGCAGTACTATAAGGAGCTTAGTACCAGTGGGAGAGGACATCTGTCCGATAAAGGTCGACCGCTATTTTGTATGGTGTAGCGAACTACCGGGAGCATACAGGGAAGAATGATACCGTTCCCTTCGTATCTCATCATTCTGGCCGGATAAAAGTTTGTCGTATCATAGCTCGAATTTCCGCCCTGAGGTCATCTTTTCATCTACCCGGGAACGTATGGTAATGACTTTCCTTGTAAGCCGATTGATTTTTTATAGTTATTCACATCTCTGCGCTAGTGAAAACTGCTATCCCAAGTCTTCTTCAAAGACTTTGCGCTTTACGCCCGGGAGGACTTGAACCTCCGGCCTTCGCATCCGCAGTGCGACGCTCTGTCCCCTGAGCTACGGGCGCGTTTGTACGGAGGGACGGGGATTCGAACCCCGAGGCCCTTGCGGGCGTACCGGTTTTCGAGACCGGCTCCTTGCCATTCGGTCATCCCTCCGAATTAAATGTTAGACCGTTTGCTCCGGATGTGCAACTAACCCCGTTTCACAAAATATAACGGCAGGTATAAACAGTAATCCCGCCGCTCTCGGAGTAAGCGCTTTTTAGTAACAGGAACTCACGCCGATGGAAACGACAGCAGTCGCCGTCCCATGAGCTCCGTTCTCATCAGTGACAGTAAGGGTAACGATGTACCGCCCTGTCTTTTGGTAAGTGTGAGAGACTCTAACTCCACTTCCGGTTGTACCATCGCCGAAATCCCATGCGTAGCCAACTATGCTTCCTTCAGCCGCACGGGAATAGCTTCCATCGAATTCTATTGGAACACCGACCTCCCCGCCAGAGCAACTCGGGAGGCCGGTGATCACTGCCAGTGGGATGTCCGGACCGCCACATGTCCCGCCGGAGCATCCTCCATCGTTGTCACTCGCCTGCTGTACGCTGACCGCATGTCGAACTGTGCTGACTGCTCCAGCATCGTCTGTCACTGTAAGGGTAATCACATAATAACCCTCCGTGTCGTAGGAATGGCTTACTTTTACCCCCTCACCGGTGGTTCCGTCCCCGAAGTCCCATTTGTAACTTACTATCTCGCCGTTTGGGTCGTAGGAACCTGAAGCATCGAAATCCACAGTAGCTCCGACTGTAGGAGCATCATTGGTCGTAGAGAAATTAGCAACTGGAGGAGCGTTTGTCACTTCTATCGCGATCTCTTGGGTATCGAACGCTCCTTTGTCATCAATCACCGTAAGCTTAACCAGGTAAGTACCAGGATATTTGTACGTGTGCGTTCCTTTTTCCGCATCGAGGGGAGTCGAGTCGTGCGGATCGCCGAAGTCCCAGTGATACGTGGTAATAGTACCGTCATCGTGCGAATAATGAGCGTCAAAAGTAACTGTGAGCGGGGCTGTCCCCGAAACCGGGTTGGCGTCAATTACCGCTTGAGGTGGTTGGTTAACTATTCCGCTCATGATCTGATCCAACGTACACCCCGTGAGGAGAAGAGGAATCGCTATAACGCAGAGTATTAACAGTCGTCTCATTTATATCGCCCCTTATTTACTCCAAGTCCAGCCACTTATCGCATCACCGTTCTCATCGATGTCTGCATTGCACGGTGGACCACCGAGGATGGTGACTTGCTGCACGTAACTTGTCTTTCCACCGTCGTTATCCGTCACGGTTAACACCACGTTGTAAGTGCCCGGCCACAGGTAACGATGTTTTACCACCTTGCCGGTGTCAGTGTGGCCATCGCCGAAGTTCCAGTTATAGGAAACAATCTCACCATCGTCAGTCGAGTCAGAGGCATCAAATGTTATCCATTCGCTCGCACCGACAATGTACTTGCCTTTAAATTCACTCTTGGGACTGTAAGAGAATTTTGCCTTTGGAGGAGGGTTGAGAGCTTGCACGGTCATCGTGCTTTCACTCGACATTCCGCGGTTATCCACTACTGTCAACTTTACTTTATAGACCCCGTCTTCTTTGTATACATGCGCGGTAACTGGCCCGTGCCCGACAGTCCCATCGCCGAAATCCCATGTATACGAGACGATTTTTCCGGCTTCATCGTACGACAATGTCCCATCAAAATTGGCGGTAAACGGAATCACCTGCTCATCCGGTGCAGCGGTAAACAGAGCCTGTGGCCCACTCATACTTCCGCCTAAGCATCCCGAAATTAAAATAGGGATCATTCCAAGCAACCCAAGCACTAGGTAAAGCTTAACTCGTTTCATAGCCCATCACTCCTTTCTCCTATAAAGGAAGTTGTATTGCCAGAGAAACCCCAAACTGCACGCTTATCCCGCTTAGATCGATCCGTTCGGCTGTTCCGTCACCGTCGAGGTCCAATCCGGTTCCATGCGCATCGGTGATTGTCGGAGCAGTAAGGGCGCGATAGGTGATATCGGCCGTTAGCCCCAGCCATTCACTCAGTTGATAGCCAAAGGATATGCCGGCTTCGAATCCCAAAGACTGGGTGTTATAGTGTCCTTCTCCCTCTTGCGGATACAGCGAAATCGGAGGGTAACTGCTCGGCATCTGAAAAGTTATCGAAGTTGTGAAGCCAGAGTAGTAATATCCGATTCCCCCGTGCACTCCGATAGTTAATCCGTAAGAGAAGAAATTGAATTGCCCGGCGAGAACAAACCCGATGAATGAGCACCCAAGATCGATTGCGATCTTTGAAGTCTCATCGCTCTCCACGTAACTTCCAGAGGTTGAAGTTTCGGTGCGGAAATACTCGAGCTTTCCCCCCACTGCAAATGAATCCGTTACCCAGAACCGCTCTCCCGCCTGGTAAGTGATCCCGCTTCCCAAATTGGGGATAAGCGGGACATTACCGTCGATCGTTGGGGTCTCGTTAAGATCAGCGATTATATGATTGAACAGCGTAATCTTGGCATTTATATCGTCGAGTGCCGCACCTCCTGGACCGGCACCGGCGAAAAGCTCTAGTCCCCCAGCGGAGGCCACCACCCCCAACAGGAGAACCAACCCCACAACAGCCACTAGCCCTTTCATCATCTCCCCCTTTTCCGTTTTGGGAGTGGGAGTAGGAGGGCGCATCATAAAAGCACCCCTATTCACCACCCGGTAAGGCTAGAGTAAGGGCTTAGTTCCGTGGGGCGTAGCGCATCCTTCTGTTTTAAGCTAGATCTATTTCTTGATCGTGGTGGACTTATGTCTCCTCAACAGCGGACCGCAGGGCGGAGATCGCCTCATCGATGTCCGCAGCGCTCACATCAAGATGCGTCGCAAATCGCATTTGATCGTTCTTCTCACCGAGGGGATGAGAGAGGACACCGTGTGCAGCCAACCGCTCGGCAAGTACAGTGGCGGAAAGCCCTGATCGAACGATACGGAAGTAGACAAGGTTAGTCTTCACCGGCTGACCCGGGGCGCGGTCAGGGCCGATCTCTAACCCATCGATTCCCGCAATTGCCTCGGCTAACCGGGTCGCGTTTTCATGGTCCTCCCTCAGCCGATCGATATGGTGCTCAAGGGCATAGAGGCCCGCAGCAGCGATAATCCCCGCCTGGCGCATCCCACCCCCTACCATCTTTCGCACCCGTCTCGCTTTCATAATGAACTCATGCGACCCGCACAGCACTGAACCGACGGGAGCGCCAAGTCCTTTGGAAAGGCAGACCATCACTGAATCAACGCTCCGGGTAAGAACGTGTGGGGCAACGCCCAGGGAAACAGCGGCGTTAAACAGGCGAGCGCCGTCAAGGTGTACGGAGATCCCACGAGAATGGGCGAGGTCTCCGACAGCGTCGCAGTACTCGGGAGTTATCGGATGTCCACCGCAGCGGTTGTGTGTGTTCTCAAGTAAGATCAGGCGAGTACGCGGGAAGTGTATGTTGTCCGCTCTGATTGCCGCTTCGATCGCTTTGAGGGGAAGCGAGCCATCGGATGCGTTGGGGATCGGATGGGGGTGAACCCCACCGAGCGCCGCGGCTCCCCCTCCCTCATATAAAAAAGTATGAGAGAGGTCGCCGAGGATCATCTCGTCCCCACGGCCAGCGTGGGTTAAAACGGCGATGAGGTTTCCCATTGTCCCTGATGAGACGAAGAGCCCAGCTTCCTTTCCGAGCCTTTCCGCCATTTCATTCTCCAGGCGGTTCACAGTTGGATCTTCGCCGTATACGTCGTCTCCGACCGGTGCTGCCGCCATCGCTGCCCGCATTCCTTCCGTCGGCCTTGTCACCGTGTCGCTTCTCAGATCGATAAATCGCATTTACCATCCCTCCCTACCGATGATCGGGACGAACCTGCAGGAGCCGAGCTCAATCTCTTCGAGAGTGCCGTCAACTTTACGTAGCTTCAATAACCGTTGAACTCTCCGTCCACCAATCGGCGCAACGATAATCCCAGAATCGGCAAGCTGCTGCAATAGCCTGTCTGGTATGCTCGGTAGAGCCCCAGTTGCAATAATCCGATCGAATGGTGCCTCCTCGGGAAGCCCCAGTGTTCCATCGCCCACAAAGAAACGGACGTTGGTGTAACCGAGTGTCAAAAGGCGCTTCCGCGCCTGCTCGGACAGTTCAGGAATCCGTTCGATGGTGCACACCTCGCGGGCAAGTTCAGCGAGGATTGCCGTCTGATAACCGGAACCAGTTCCGATCTCAAGCACCTTCTCCGCACCACCGAGATCGAGTGCCTCGGTCATGAGTCCGACAATGTATGGTTGAGAGATCGTCTGCCCTTCCCCGATCGGGAGGGGGTAGTCCTCGTACGCCTCTTCCCTCCATTGAGGAGGGACAAACAAGTGGCGGGGAACCCGCGTCATCGCCGCAAGGACACGAGGATCCGTGATCCCGCGGCGCCGGATCTGATGCTCCACCATGTGCAAACGCTCGTCTAGGAATTCGTCTTCCAAATGCTCTTTCATACTGAAAAGATTGTAGCGGAAAGCCGACGATCAGTTAACAGGTACGCTACTCCTCCACCGGCGGTTCAAAGTAGTCGGCGATCACTTCGCGTGCGCGGGCCAGGTCAGACCGACGTACCATAATCCTTACTTCAGCGAGACCATTCACTGCCATCGGGTAGACGGAAGGAGGGGCGTGCCGGACCAAGTTGACCGGGATCCCGAAATCCTCTAATAACCCTTTTATAAGCAGGGCTTTCGGTTCCCCCCATACTTTATGACAGACTACTAGTTCCTCCATGTTTTCCTCCTCTCGCCGATCGAGGTAGTGATGCACGATAGTGATACATTGGCTTGTATGAAGCGGAATGCGCCCTAAAGAAACACGGGGAATACCCGCGAGGATAGTCTCCTCTTTTGGACTGAAGTCCAGGTGATCGGAAAGGAAGAAAGCAGGATCTCTCGGGGTAGCAAAGGAATCGATTGGGGTCCCCTTTTCATGAAGGACGATCGGATGTGCTCCGAGTTGGTAGAGACGATCAAGGAGCGAGGTGAGATCACACTTGCTCACGTAGATTCCAGGGGTGCTCTCCACCTCCTCTCCCTCCCCAACGTCAGGTAACTTCTTGAGGGCATGTTTGATCAAAGCAGCAGTAGAGCGCTCATCCGGGTTCAGATGACGGACTTTCGAACCAAGGATTCTTATCTGGACCTTTCCCTGCAGGAGGAGGGAGACTTCCACATCCCGGCGCAGGTCATGAGATAGAAAAAAAGCCGCTCCGATCGCCCGGCAGAGGACGTCGATCCTTCCTGCCCCGCCGGGAAGATCATTCAATGAAAACTCCGGAGTCACCGGGGCTGTGTGGGCTAATACTACAAATCGTCTCATATACTATAGCTTACCCCTTTATCCCTCCTTCGCCAAGACAGAGACTAATGTCCCACAAAAAACGGCGATATCCATACCACTAAGGTGACCTGTTTCCCTTTGCATGCGGTCGGAACGCATAGAGCCAGTCACAGTAAAAAGTTATGGTCATAACTGACGATGGAGCACAAATGCGAGTTTAAGGAAGAGGGGGCCATAAGGTGAAAACGTGCACCGTTATTGTTGCAATCACGCTCTTCTTAGGGATCGGAGTAACAGCCTTCACTGCTGGGCCGTTCTCCGGCAGTTGGGAGATGAAAATCGGCCTCTCCCCACAGCAGACAAAACCGTTCTCAGCTTTCTCCTCTACCTTGGACGTCGGATTCACCCTCGGGTTCCTCACCCTAAAGAGCAGTTCTGATTTCATAATCGATGGCTGGTTGTGGCAAGAATTCGGGTTGTCAGCATCGATCGGTTTCATTTCCTTCGATGGGGTCCTCCTTTTCAAACCTCAATCGGGATCCTTCCTCTACGCTCAGGGAATCCTGAGTTTCGACTTTGATCCATTTATGGTACGATGGTACTCTGCGATGACTGGCTCAGACAGTGCCTATGGCTTAAATTACGGACACGTACTGGATCTATACGGCGAAGTTCTCGGCGGGGCGTTTTCATTTGAGAGTCAAACTTTCTTTGGAGCCGATCTGAGTGGAATCTCTTTTAGTCAAACATCGTCAACTGTAACCTCAACCCTCCTGACAAAAACTTATACAACTGATCCTACAATCAGTCCGATAACTTGCAATTTATGCTTCTCCGGGGAGGTAGTAACGTTCAAAGCAGCGATGTTCGGATGCATCGATCTTACAAGCACCACCACATTTGCCACCACCGGATTCAAAAGCCAGGAGATTGAGCTTGTATTCCAGCATCTATTCGGCGCTCCACTTAATTTGACTCTCTCCTACTACTTCTCCCTACAGACGGCAAGTCACACGTTCATCCCGTCCTTGGAAACGAACTACGGATGCCTACGAATATACAGCCACCTCCTAGGAAGCGGGGGAACGATAACCGGACTTGAGATTTACGGAGTGGAGTTTTCCGCGACTCTGGCAGGTACTACATTCCGAAGTCTATCTAATTTGAATACAGTAGATTATGTGATTACAACGCCGGAATACGGATCGACCATCGAATTAAAGACCGATGCCGACGCCAATGCTCACCTCTACTATCCGCAGTCTGACTGGGAGATCATCTCACTCACCACAGAGATTCCACCGAGCGGATGGGGAGTGACGTTCTCCACCTATACCCTGTTTGGAACATCAACCGGACTTCTGTTTGACTGGGACAGAACCTACATGTCGGTGGCAGCAAACCTGGGCAGTCTCTTCACTATAAAAACAGGTGTCACTGTCGACACCACCGGTTTCACCGAGTGGACGATTGGAATGAAACTGCGCTGGTAAATCACCGATTGCGCACTCTCTAGGCAGGCTCTTGCTCACCTGTTCCAAGTCCCATACACTTGGAACATGACTAGCAACGCCCTTATCAGCATAGCAGCAGGCCTCGCTTTTCTCATCACTTCCATCTGTGCGTTCATCACGCTTAGAACCAAAAATCTCGCTTCTCTACGTGATAAATCAGATGGACGATCGATCGGTGGGCCAGCGCTAGGAGCGGGAATCGCTGTCGGTTTGTGCATTGCCAATATAAATCCGTTTATAGCCGCTGGCACTGCTTTCATATTCACCATCGGATTCCTCGACGATCTATTCAACCTTTCCCCACTGAAAAAGCTCCTCGGTCAGGGGATCGCCGCGGGCATCGCTACGATCGGACTAGGAGGGATAGCAGCCCTCTCCATATGTGGCGTACATGTATCAGTAGGAAGTTGGGGGCCGATCTTTGCCTTCTTTTGGATTCTGGCATTGACGAATGGGATGAATCTGATCGACGGATTGGATGGCTTGGCAGTCGGGGTATCCATTCCTCCAACGCTCGGGCTACTGCTAATCGCAATGTTACTCGGGGATCGGTCCGACTCTATTATTGGGGCAGCCATTTTCGGTGGACTGGCAGGGTTCTACCCGTGGAACCGGTTCCACGCCCGACTCCTGCTTGGAGACACTGGAGCTGAGCTCATCGGATACTTATTAGCTATTACCTCTCTACGGGTAATAACATTCGACGGAGATGTTTTCCCTATCCTCCCGATTTCGTTTTTCTTCGCTCTTCCTATCGTGGACACCATTTTCGCTGTGCTACGCCGCACTTATCATCACCAGGCAGTCTTCCAGGGCGACAGAGGACATATCCACCACCGGGTGAAAAGAAGAATAGGAGAAAAGAGAGCAACTGTTACGTTAAGCCTACTGAGTCTACTCTCAACCGGGATCGGCATCATCCTCTGGTTGAGGGGTTTTTAAAAACCAAATGGAGGCGAGCGGATTCGAACCGCCAACCTCTGCGATGCGAACGCAGCGCTCTCCCGATTAGAGCTACGCCCCCATAAGATCAATAGCGGCGCAGGGACTCGAACCCCGAACCTCTCGGATATGAGCCGAGCGCTCTAAACCGGTTGAGCTACGCCGCCACTGCTGGTTGCGGGGGCCGGATTCGAACCGGCAACCTCCGGGTTATGAGCCCGACGAGCTTCCTGATTGCTCCACCCCGCGATATCTTTTGTTTTGCCGGGAGCGGGACTCGAACCCGCACGAGGATACCCTCAAAGGATTTTAAGTCCCTTGCGTCTGCCAATTCCGCCACCCCGGCGTCCCGGGTTCTCCCGGCATGCTTGGAGCGGGAAACGGGATTTGAACCCGCGACCCCCACCTTGGCAAGGTGGTGCTCTACCCCTGAGCTATTCCCGCAAACGCACGGGCATTATTCCACAGGCCACTGCCCAGTAGGCATTATACAGGAGGCCTGTTGCCCGTTCAACTGCGAAGGGCGGGATTCGAACCCGCACGCCCGAAGGCACTAGCTCCTAAGGCTAGCGCGTCTGCCAATTCCGCCACCCTCGCTTCTCTTCATTATTAAAGATTAGCGAGGAACCTCAGTTTAGTCAACAAAAAACGGGGAACGGTTTGAAACCGTCCCCCGTGGAATTAAGTTGTGATTAGCCTTGGCCGCGCTGTTGGTACACAGCACGGAGAGAGCCACCGTTTTTCAGGGTTATCCTGATGAATGGATTCTGGGTGATTTTGGGATTATCCGAAATAGGAACCCAAGCACGGCGTTGTTCGTCGTAGCGCTGCCAACCGATGAAGTAGAGGTGGGCTTCCTGTTCGGTCCAGAAGTCCCGTGGGGTCTGGATTAAGAACTGTGTGCCTGACTCTCCACAAAGATTGTATGGAGTGGTGTACTTAACCTTGCCGTTCACGGTCATTTCCACTGGAACTTCAGTATATTGAGTTCCCATATAAGCAGTCGTTGTCGCAACTTGACCGCTGGATACAACAGCGCTAACGCTTACGCACACCTTATTAACCGGGGTACCAAGCGCATAGCACGGCTGGAGATAGGCACTGCCCGTATCGGAAGCAGTGTGTCCCGCTCCGTCCCTTGCCTGGACTCGCACGGTGACCTGCCCGCCATCCGGGAAGTTTACCTTGGTACGCACCCAACCGTCCGTCAAGGTAGTTCCGCGGGTGATTCGAGTACTACCGTCGGGCAAAGTCCAATAGATACCGTCTATAGAAACGGGAGCCGTGCCTCCGGTCGCTTGATAGTAAACGGTTATTACATGTGAGAAGTCGTCTCCGCACAGCTGCTCTACCGATACGTCAGTAACGACTACTGATAGCTCAGGAGTTGTAGGCGTCGTCGGAGTAGTAGTCGTCTCTCCACCTCCGCCTACAACGATGCTCACTATCAACCTAGCCACCTCACACTGGTTGGTGTCGATTAACTGATAGAAGATACGGTATGTAGCAGGAGTATTCGGCAGACTCCCTCGCAAGGTTCCCCGTGCGTTATCAAGATCCAATGAGAAACTAACCCCGTACGGCAGATCGCTTGAGTCCTGTACCGCATCCACAACGTTCAGATCTTTGATAGTAGACGAGACGTCATACGGCATCGATTTAGTGGAGATGATGAACATCCCACCGCGGACATCACCGAAATTCCAGACCAGTTTCTGCGGTTCCGGACATCCGGTTTCAGTCGGGGGTGGCGTAGGAGTAGTCGGAGTGGTAGGAGTGTACTGGCGGCACATGTCCGCAAGACAATCCTCATCTATCAAAGCACGTGTGGAAGCGTGTACATCAGACATCACCGACACTGAGGTATCAGCGCTCGCTGCCGCGTGCGCCGCCGCTTGGACGGCAACCTGTGCCTGTGCATACGCCTCTGCCGCAGCGCTCGCCGCTGCCGCAGCGCGAGCTTCAGCCTCGGCTATGGCAACTGCGGAAGCCTGCACTTGAGCATAGGCCTGTGCTACTGCCTGTGCGGATGCATATGCTTTCGCCTCCGCTTCAGCAGCAGCCTTTACCCCAACGGATACAGATGCTTCTGCCTGTGCTTCAGCAGCTGCTGCAGCAAACGCCGCTGCCTGCGCTTTAGCCGCTGCATCAGCAACAGCTTTCACTCCCACTGTCACCGCCGCCTGGGCCTTGGCTGCCGCCTGCGCTGCCGCTTGCGCAGCTGCATAAGCCTTAGCCTGGGCTTCCGCTGCCGCTTGCACACCTACAGTGACAGCCGCTTGGGCCTGGGCAGCAGCATCAGCCGCCGCTTGCGCAGCCGCCTCCGCTTCAGCCTGAGCTTCCGCTAGCTCGCTCATCCCATCACGAATCGCTGTTTCCGCTTGCGCACGCGCGCTGGCTGCCGCCTCTGCTGCTGCTTGTGCCTGTGCTGCTGCGGTGATGGCGATCTTCACTTGGGCAAGTACCTCGCCCGAGTTCATCGCTTCCGCTGCTGCGTAAGCAGTGGCGGAAGCATTAGCTCCACCGCTGGCGGAGCTCGCCGCTGCTTGTGCCTGTGCAGTTGCCTGTGCCGCCGCTTTTGCCGCTGCCTGCGCCGCTGCCTGCGCTTTAGCCGCCGCTTGTGCCGCCGCTTGTGCCTGTGCCTGC
>CAZZJU010000049.1:0-11219 GCA_964654805.1 uncultured Thermotogae bacterium
ATGTGACCCGGCGTTGCCAGCCCAAGCCGGTCCCCGAACCCGAAGCTTGGGCGAACAGCTGGGATCCTCCGCGGGGACAGCCAGTGGAAGACCTCCCATAGTCCAGCCGCCGTCTCTGGGGTGAGGGGATAGAGATATCCCCGTCCGAGCGGGGGTCCACCGGTGAACGGCGACCGGCCTTCGACGTAGAGGAATTTCCCGTCCGGTCCCCGTACCAGGGCGTAGATAGCAGTGTCCGTCTCTCTGACCGAACTGGCATATGCCCGCCAGTCGGTCGGCAGTTCGATGCTTCTCATCCGATCTCTCCTTTGAGCTTTACCGCTGCGGCAAGAAGCGCGCCCGAATCCGGTTTGGGAAGCGGCTCGAGGACGAGGGCGCCGCGATAGCCTATCTCCCCAAGGGAATCCCATACCTCACCGAAATCCAGGTGCCCGTAGCCGGGGACAAACCGGTTGGAATCGGCGAGGTGCACGTGGAACAGCCTGTTGCCCGCTGTCCTGATCGCCGCGCTGAGCGAGATCTCTTCGATATTGGCGTGAAACGTGTCGAACAGAATCCCCAGGTTATCCGCCCCCACTTTCTCGATCACCGTGAGCGCCTCTCCCACCACGTTTATCAGCCGCGATTCATAGCGGTTGAGCGGTTCGAGGGCGAGCTTGACTTCCGGTTGATATCCGGCACACTCGCGCAGGGATTCGACGAGGAGCTCGATCGATCCATCGCCTCCGCGCAGGGAACCGATGATCACCACCGCATTGAACTCCCGTGCCAGGCGCATGTGGGCCTGAATACGCGCGATTGCGCTGCGCCGCACCCGATCATCGAGCGACGATAGGGAGAGCCCTTCCTTGGCTGCGGCCTGCCCGGTGGTGATGGAGAAGAAGCGGAGGCCCTCTTGCCCGAGGGCCTCCTTGACTTCGTGCGCTGATAGCCTCGTCGGATCGGTGATCGCGAGCTCCACCCCAGCGTATCCGGCCGCCTTGACCTCGCTCAGGGCTTTGCGCCACTCAGCCGGTGCAAACGGCGAAAACGGCGTTTCGTCCTGGAGCGGGATGATCATCCCGAGCGGCCAGTTGTTCCTCGGCATCGGTCTAAGAGTAGTTGGAGAATCCCCGACGCGGCAGGGCGTACACCGGCTTCCAACCCGGTGAACCCGGCTCCTTCAAATAGGGCTCCATCTCCTCTTTGGTCCGCAGGGTGACCTCCTCCACTGGCGGGACGGTCCCCGGTGGGAACTTCTCCAGAATCTCGTCGTGGACGAGGGTCAAGTAACGCAGAATCGCCGCCACCGGCCGCTTCGCCTTCTTCGGATCGGCAAGGGACGGTTTACCCACCGCCCCGTGCGGCGTCGCCGCGATCTCGATCGCGATGTGCCCTTCGCCCTCCGACCAGCGGTGTGGCCGATTGTACGGATCGACTGAAGTGTCGAAATGTCCGCCGGGCAGGAAGCTCTTCCCTTCGCCATCGACGGCATGCTCCATATCGATCATCCCCTCGGGGAACAGGAGCAAGCCGAGCGAGGTCTCCGCCTCAGCGGAGTGGATGAAGTCGGTCTCCCAACCGGTCCGCTCACACGGGACGAAGAACTCGCGCACGCAGCGGTGCCAGTCGAAGATCTGGTAGATCCCGGGAAGTTGATATCGGTACATGAACTCGTGCAGCGCCGATTCCAGCATCCATAATTGTCCGTGGTTGTTGATGATGAGCTGCTTGCGGAACCCGTCGTTCCACAGCCCAAGCATCACGTTAATCAGGGTTTCGCGCACCACCTCTTCGGGCAGGATCACCGTGCCCGGCATTCCGATGTGGTGATAAGGGTGTCCACCGTAGGGGAGTGGGGAGAAGACGAGATTCACCGGATGTCCCTGCTTCTCAGTGTACCGGCGCAACCCCTCGATCAGCTGCGTCACCTGAAACAGATCGTGTCCGGAACATGAGTGGTCACCGTGTCGCTCGGTGGACGCAACTGGGATGATCACGATGTCGTTCTTGCGCCGGTTCTCCACCACCTTGCTCCGCGGAGTGGTTTGAATGTACGAACCCGGCTTGCCGAGCTCTGGCGGAGACGGGATCCCGTACTCATCGAGTATCCGGTCGATCTCCTCGTCGGAGGCCTCCCAGATCTCTTTCTTCAGCCGCCCAACCTTTGAGTCCTCGAATACCACCTGGGGGAGTTCGGTCTTGAGCCATTCTGCCATTTTTCCTCCTTAAGGCTTGATGATGATCTTCCCGTCCTCACGCTTAGTCGCCTTCTCCAGGGCATCGAGCGCCTGGTCGAGCGGGAACCGGGAGGTGATGATCTTGGAATTGTCGATCAGTCCGGACCCCATCAGGCGGATCACCGACGGGAAGATGGCGTGTCCGGAGTGCCCCTGGGCACCGAACAGCTGGCTGCGGCGGATCTGGAACCGCTCAAGGAACATCGGGACCTTCTGCGCTGCTCGCCCGATTACTGCAATTTTACCGTTGATGGCCAGCGTCTTTTCCATCTCCGGAATCGTCTTATCCGGAGCGCCGGCGGCCTCGACCGACAGGTCCGCCCCCTCACCATGGGTGATGTCCATCACCACTTCGCTTGGGGTCACCTCGCGTGGATCGTAGACGTAATCCGCCCCAACTTCCTGCGCCAGCTTGCGGCGGACCTCCGAGACCTCAAATGCGATCACTTTTGCCGCACCGGACGCCTTGGAGAGCTGGATCGCCCCGAGTCCGATCGGGCCGGCGCCGTAGACCACGACGTACGCCCCAGGACGGAACCCGCCGGCGCGTTCGAACACCCCGTTGTAGGCAACACACGTCGGCTCGGTCGTCGCCGCCACTTCCCAGGCGAGTTCCTCATCGGCGTAGCGCTCGAACACCGCGTCGACGCTCCAGCAGAGCTTGGCCGGGACGACGATGTACTCGGCCATCGCCCCGTCGATCGTGAACCCGATCTCCTCAAGATTCTCACAGTGATTGGGAAACCCGTCGCGGCAGGCGCGGCAGTGCCCGCACCAGACCATCTCCTCCACCGTTACCCGATCGCCGACCTTGAACTTCGCCCCTTCCGGCCCCGGTCCGATCTCCACGATCTCACCAGCGAACTCGTGTCCGATGATTGCCGGGAACTTAGTCAACCCGGGATAGAGGATGTAATCGTCGGCATCGTGCTCGTAGAAGTGGATGTCCGAACCGCACACCCCGCAGGCGTGAATTTTCAATAGCACCTCGCCCGGCCCGGGCTTCGGCTGCGGCACTTCCTTGAGTTCGAGCTTAGGATGCCGCCATACGTTGAATCCCTCGATCGCCTTACCGGTCCTCTTCTCAAATTCCGAGACCTGATACCCCGGCCTCGGCTCCCACTCCGCTGAAAGGACTAACCCCTTCATCTGACCTCCTTCGCAAACGTTTGTATTGGGATTATAACGTGGCTGCACCAATTGGCAAATTCCATTTTGCCATGATTTGAAACGGGCTCAAGCACATAGAGATCACTGGTAAAAGAACAACGGGCATCGCTAGCTCGCCCAGCAACGCCCGCTTTTTCGCGTCGTCTATGACTCCGTACGGCAATTATTGCATTCGCGGGTCTATCTCGGATAGCTTCACCGGCCGAGATTCCTCGTAGGACCGCTTGGCCGCGTAAGCGACCACCGCAGCGATGCGCCCGTCCTCACCAGATACAGCAGGCGGTTCCCCCGCCCTGACGCTTCGGATGAATGCTTTCATCTCAGCGACGAACGCCTCGGTGTACCGCTCGAGGAAAAAGTAAAGCGGACAGGCGGAATGAGTGCCAGCAACGTTATGCACCATCACTTGATCCGGAGTTTTATTGGTAACTAATGCCATCCCATCAGATCCGAACACCTCAATCCGTTGATCGTACCCGTAGACCGCCTGACGGGAATTATCGATGGTACCAAGTGTCTCGTTCTTGAATTGGAGCACAATCACCGCTGTATCCACGTCCCCGTATTCCTTGATCCGTGGGTCGATGCGAACAGCAGCGGCGGTGTACACCGACTCTATTTCGTCGCCGATGAGGTAACGCGCCATATCAAAGTCGTGGATCGACATATCGAGGAACATGCCCCCGGAGGTACGCACGTAGTCCAGTGACGGAGGTTTCGGGTCACGGCTTGTTATCCGTAGAGTGTGGGGAACGCCAAGTTTGCCCTCCGCTACCAACTCGCGTACACGGCGAAAGCTCGGATCAAAGCGACGGTTAAACCCGATCTGGAGAAACGCGCCGGTCCGGCTCACGGTAGCAAGGGTCTGGTCAATGACGTCGAGTTCGAGCGCGATCGGCTTTTCACAGAATATGTACTTTCCCGCTTCCGCCGCCTGTTCAATCAACGGAGCATGAGTATCTGTGCTCGAACAGATTACAACTGCTTCTATGTTTGGGTCGTCCACTATCCATCGTGGATCACCGTAAGCATTGGGAATATCCAACTCCGCC
Source organism: uncultured Thermotogae bacterium (assembly GCA_964654805.1). GTDB lineage: Bacteria > Bipolaricaulota > Bipolaricaulia > UBA7950 > UBA9294 > S016-54. Next base: position 4,442 of record CAZZJU010000049.1, read on the forward strand.
GCACATGCTTCGGCCGCCTCCTGGCGCACGTCGGCAATTGCTGTCACCTTTGCCTCAGGCACGAGGTACACCAAGTTTGCCGCATGCATCTTGCCGATGCGCCCCGCTCCGATGATCCCTACCGTCAGTCGATCTGCCATATTCTGCAACCTCCAAAACCGAAATCATTCTCCGCTTTCATCCACCTGAGGGGCAATCGCCACCTTCATCGTGAGATCGGCGTTCATCGATAGTTCCATCGCTTCCGCCGCTCGTTCCAATGGGAACTTGTGGGTGACGATCTTCTCAAACGGGGGGAAGAACTTAGCAAACTTCTCCATCAACTTCAGACTGGGTAAATATCCGGATGGCGGATGGTTGGTCTGCCCGATAAGACGAATGTTCTTCGCGCATAAATGCTTATGCGGGTTTATCGATACTTCTCCCATATCAACGAACATACCGGCTACTATGTACATTCCCCCCTTACGGACTAATTCCAACCCCTCCGTTATCGCCGCTGGCACGCCAGCGCATTCCACCACTACATCTGCTCCGATCCCATGCGTCATCGTTTTTACCGCTTCAATCCGTTCCTTCTGCGTGGTGTTGCGAATGTTCAGGCATACGTCAACTCCGAATTCTTTGGCCATGTTTAGCCGAAACTCCGAAGAATCGATCGCAACAATGTCACCCGCCCCTAACATCCGCGCTTTGATTGCATGGAGAAGGCCCATCGGCCCTACACCTTGTATGACTACGGTATCGCCCGTTTTAAACCCATCTCCTGACATACTATAAAATTCCTTCGCCTTATCGAGGTTATACGTCACAGCCATCAACTCTGTGAGCGCTGCAGCTGTAGGCGAAATAGACTCTGGTACTCGATACACAAACGTCCCTGGCAATATATACAGATATTCCGCCCACCCTCCGAATAGATGCGGCGGTGTGGTGCAGGTCATACTTACCCCGTAGGTCCGCATATTATCGCACCAGATAAACCCATTGTAATTGCGGCAATAGTAACATCTATCACAGAATATATCGGGGCAGATCACGACTCGATCGCCCTTGTTTATAGTTTGTCCGTAAGTTTTGATGGCGTGGTTGGCATGTTTCCCTACCTCGACAATGGTGCCGACAATCTCATGGCCAGGGATAATAGGAAACGGTATTGACATTTCAGCATTGGTACCAGCGTACTGTTTCGTCTCTCCGCGATAGGAGTGCTTATCGGTACCACATATCCCACACAATTCGACTTTCATCAGCATTGCATCATCAGCCACTGTCGGGTATGGGAATTCCTGGACTTCAATCCGCCCCGGCTTCACCATAACAGCCGCTTTAACCATGATCCCTTGCCTCCTTAACGAGACGTTCCCGGAAATGAGAAACTACGCTGAAGCCTGTGTGGTCTCTTCCGGCTGCGCTTTTCCAGTACGAATTATGTCAATAATCCTCTCGGCAGAACTGTCCTCTTTGCGGTATATACCTAGCATATCGCCTCTGCTTAAAATGACAAACTTATCAGCAACCCGATAGACGTGGTAAACATTGTGAGTGACAAATATTACCCCGATGCCGTGTTGCTTCATCTCCGCGATCGACTGCAGTAACTTATCCGTCTCTTTGACGGAAAGGTTCTGAGTTGGTTCGTCGAGCAAGATGAGAGAGCTTTGGAAGTGCAATACACGTCCAATACTGATCGCCTGCCGTTCCCCACCGGAAAGAGCACTTACCCGACCTCGTGGACTTCGGACTCTCACTCCAACTTCCGTGATCATCTTTTCCGCTTCCCTTTCCATCTGCGCCAGGTCGAGTACCTTCAAAAAACCAAATGATTTCTGAAGTTCCCGGCCGAGAAAGAAATTTCTGGTAATGTTCATAAATTGGACAACAGCTCCCCCCTGCGGAACGGCTTCGATACCAAGCATACGAACTTCCCTAGGGCTTAAGTTGCTGATATCCTTTCCCTTGAAAATTATTTTTCCGCTATCGGGATGATGAACCCCCATTATCGATTTGATCAAAGTGCTTTTCCCGGCTCCGTTATCTCCCAACAGTCCTACAACCTCACCGGGGTAGATATTGAACGATACACCTTTGAGCGCTTCGACATGGCCGAAGCTCTTGCGAACGTTTTTGATCTCTAGCAAAACTTGCTCTTGGTTCATCCGTGCTACCTCCCCGCGCGCAAAACCCGTTTCATAACTTCCTTATTGATGATCATGCCCAAGATCAGGATGATTCCAATAAACGCCTTGTACCAATACGACGGAGCTCCAGCGAGCACCAACCCTACCCGCAGCGAAGATATTACAAGCGCTCCGAAGAAGGCGCCCACGATTGTGCCGTACCCGCCGGAAAGGTAACACCCACCCAACACAGCCGCTGCTATTGTCTCCAATCCCATTTCTTCTCCCAAAGTCGGATACGCCATTTTGAACCGCGCAAAACTGAGCATTCCAGCAATACTCGCAAACGCAGCAGTTAACAAGAAGTTGATTATTTTTACTTTATCTACCTGTACACCAAGAGCATTGGCCACCAATGGGTTCCCACCGGCGGCAAAGGTCCAGTTACCATGACGGGTCATATTGAGTAAGAATGCGAATAGCCCTAGGAAAACCACGACCCAAATGGCAGATAATCGAAATTCCCCGGCAAATTTCCCGTTCAAAAGGACTAATAGGAATGAATGGCCCCGGTAAGCTATCGGGAAACCAGCGGTCGCCAAGAGCAACAACCCGCGAATTGCCATCATCGTACCAAGAGTAGTTATAAATGATGGTATGCGAATTTTCGTGGTAATAAATCCATTGATAAACCCGATGGCAAGCCCTAACGCCAACACGGCTAAGAAAGCAAGGAAAGCATTGACCCCATGGTTTAGTAACATCCCAAGGAAGATACCAGCTGTAGCGTAGACCGAGCCTACAGAGAGGTCAAACTCCCCGGAGATCATCAACAAAGCGACGGCAAGCGCAACTGTACCCAATTCAGCCGTAATTGTAAGTATTCCCCCTAATGTGCTGAGGGTGAAAAAGCGCCCGGAGAGAACTGAAAAAACCGCTATTACTACAAGAAAAGCTACGATGACACCTATGCTAGGGAATAGAAACTTTTCCTTCTTCAAGTGCATAGACGAATACTCCCTTCTTTATGATGCTTCAACAAAAAAGCGGCGGGAGAAGAATAGTGATTCCCCTCCCGCCGCTTCTATATTACAGCCCTCCCGTAGTCTTGACCTGTTTCTCAGCTATGCTTATGTTGCTCTTGTCGATGATTGTCGGTCCGGTCGGCATCTTAGCCGGCGGCAAGAATCCATACTTGACGTGGAGATAGAGCCACACAGCGGCCAGATACCCCTGCATGAACGGCTGCTGCGCAATCGCGCAGATCATCTCTCCGTTCTTGATGGCGTTCAAGATCTTCTCGCTGACGTCACAAGTAGCGAGCCTCACCTTGCCTACCAGGTGCTGCTCCTCCACTAAGTCGATGGCCGGATGAGCACCAAGAGGCCCCAGCGTGAAGATCATGTCAGTATCAGGGTTCTTCTTGAGGTATGCCTTCAGAATTTCCAAAGCTTGGGTGGGCTCAGGAGTGATATCGATCTTCTCGACCGGGATCCCCTTCGCCTTGAACACATCCATTATACCTTTGGCACGGAGTTCCAAGCACGTAAGTCCGGGCTGATGAATACCGATAACCGCCCGTTTCGGAGTGAACTCCTTAAGCACACGATTAGCTAGAGCGGCTCCTACTTTGAACTCATCCTGACCGATGTAAGCCAAGTAAGGAACATACGGAGGCGTATAGTCTTCAATGTTTACCGCAATAACAGGGATACCCAGTTCTTTAGCCCTCTCCAGAGGAGCTTCGAATGCAGTATCACTGGATATCGTGGTCGCAATGCCATCGGGATGAGCGCTTATTGCACTCTCCAACATATTGACTTGCTCTTGAACTGAGAATTTGACAGGAGCTGTAAAGATTCCCTTTACTCCAAGTTGTTTACAAGCAGTATTCCAACCGAGTTGTTGAGTGGCCCAGAATGGGTCTCCTGCACCTGCGTGAGGAACGTAATAGAAGACTAATTGATCCGCGGCTACAGCCGTCACCCCTCCTATAAACAAGCCGACAACCGCCACTAATAATAGGGTCTTTGTGAGCTTATGCATACTACACCTCCTTAAAGTTTTGTGCTTGGCTCCGAACCCTAGTGCGAAAAAGCTTGTTCTTTTCGAAGGTTAGACATCACCTCCTTGCAAACGTTTGTAATAGCATTATAGACCGGTTATAATAAAAGTCAAGCCTTAAAAATCGCTTTTTTACGCAGTTTGGCGGCGTTATATTTAATGTCAGAGACTGTTGATTTTAAATAATATCAATATACTAACAGAATAGGTATTATAAAATCTGTGCTAAATGCTCGATCCTCTCAATTACAAGATCGGCTTTGCGTTTCAACTCCTCCGTCCCATGGGCCATCGCTACTCCCAGCCCAGCTCGTTCAATCATCGACAGATCGCTCATTTGGTCCCCAACTGCAACCGCACAGGAAAGAGGAATGTCCAGGTAATCACACAGCCAAGAAAGGGCTTCTCCTTTAGAAACTCCGGGAGGAAGAACCTCTACATAGTTTTCACCAGAACGAACGACTGTGAGTTCAGAGAGAGTTCTCTGCACTGCGTCAGCTAATTCCGGAAGGATTGATGTATCCCCGATAAAAAGAAGCTTTAGCGGTCCTTGCTCCAAGAAATTTGTAAAATCAGCTACTTGACTGGCGGTCAGATCCTCTTTCCGAACGAATTCCTCTATCGGAGGAGTAACCCGCGGTACATAGATCGTCGGATCATTTACCGACCGGTAGAGTTGAGGATGAACAGGAAACTTTTGTGCCACCTCATATACCTGACGCGCAAGTTCGCCTGGAATATGGGATTCGAATAAAGGTTGGTGGGCACTCGGATCAAATACAACCGCCCCATGATAAAGGATCGCTGGCACCGCTATGGCGAGTTCCTGTAAATAACGGCGGGCGGAAGCAAGCGAACGGCCAGTCGCGAGAGTAACTTCAGCACGCTCGGTAATGTGTTTCACCAATTTCACCGTGCTGGGAGCCAGTTCACCGGCACGTGTAAGAAGGGTACCGTCAAGATCGAACGCAAAAAGGCGATATCGGTCCAGGTTCACGATTCTCGCTTGAGCAAATGAAGACTCTTTCGATGCAGCCGCAGTCCGACCGTTTTGCCCACTGGTAACAGCCCCCGCTCTTTAGGGTTCGCCACCTGAACTTCCATGCGGGTTTTGTCTGGCAGAGATAGAGCATACAACACTACTGAACCGGTATAATGGGAAAAGAGAATTGTCGCGTTTACATCTCCTTGATCAGCTTCCAGGACATCCACCGCTTCTGGGCGAACAAGTACATCAACTTCCTCTCCGGGAGAGAACGTGGACGAATCCTGTTCCACCGTCATCTTCTTGTTGAACAATCGGATCTGCACCCGTCCGTTCTCAATCGCAGAAACATGGGCGGAGAGGAAGTTCGCTTCTCCAATAAAATCGGCTACGAATTTATTTGCTGGGCGGGAATATATTTCCTCCGCGGTTCCCAACTGCTGCAACCGACCAGCATTCATAACAGCAATTGCGTCTGAGATACTCATCGCTTCGGCTTGATCGTGAGTAACGTAAATGCTCGTTATGCCAAGTTCCTGCTGAAGACGCCGGATCTGTTCTCGCGTCCCTTTACGCAGTTTTGCATCGAGGTTGGACAACGGTTCGTCGAACAGGAGCACCTTCGGTTTAGTGACAATCGCACGACAGAGAGCAACACGCTGTTGTTGCCCACCGGACAGCTGCCCCACAGACCGAGGTTCAAGGCCTTCCAACCCGACCAGTGATAACACTTCCGCTACCTGACGTTTGATTTCTCCTTTGGGCACGTGTTTTACCTTCAGACCATATGCCACGTTTTCATAAACGGTCATGTGGGGAAATAGGCCGTACGACTGAAATACCATCGAGGTATCCCTCCTCTGAGGCGGGATATCATTCACCCGTTTGTCCTCAATGTATACATTCCCCGAGGTAGCGCTTTCAAACCCAGCAAGGATGCGCAAACTTGTTGTTTTCCCGCATCCGGATGGACCAAGCAGGGTAACAAGTTCGCCTCGCGCAACCGAGAGCGAGAAATCATCCACCGCACGTACCTCTCTACGAGTTCCTTCGGAAAATACCTTAACGATGTGTTCGAACCGAACGACAATATCGCTCATGCTCTTCTCCTATCCCCTGGAAATCGGTGAAAATCCTTTCTGGAAAATCCGTTCCACAATGAATCGCATCAGTACTATCGCCACAAGGACTATGGCGATAATTACATACCCATATGCAGCAGCCGCCGACAGGTTGGCCTGATCAACTTCATACAATAGGGCTACAGTAAGGAGCTGCCATCCGGCTGACACCACGAAGATAACGGCTGAAATTGCTGTCATACACCGCACGAAGATGTACACCAATCCGGAAAGAAACGCTGGTGCCACCAACGGAAGTGTCACCCGAGTAAACGTTCGGAAAAAGCCAGCCCCTAAGCTGCTTGACGCTTCCTCGATCGAGGGATCGATCTGTTGAAGTTGAGCAATACCGTCTCGGATACCAACTGGCATGCGCCGGAATATGAACACCAGTATGATGATCAGTGCAGTGCCCGTGAGCCGCAGTGGTGGAGTATTGAATGCGAGTATGTATCCGATACCTACTACTACTCCTGGCACAGCAAAAT
>CAZZJU010000050.1:0-11210 GCA_964654805.1 uncultured Thermotogae bacterium
GTCAAAGGATCGATCATAACACCTATGGCATCATTTCAGGTCGTATCCATCGTTCATCTCGTTGCAAATCCAGAGCGCAAAGGGGTTGTCCTTTCTGTTACGCAGGGACAAGGTGAGGCCCGTTACCAGGTTTTCCTTGATGGAAAACCCCAGATGTTCTACGAATCACAACTGGTTGCTGAACCAACAATCGAGGCTAAGCCCCAATTCGCCCCACTGGAGGAGTTCCACCTCTTTCTAACTGCCCTACAAATCCGTCACCCCAGTTGCTCCACTCTTTATTCTCTTAACGCTGCTCGAATTGATTTCATACCTTACCAGTTCCGACCAGCGTTAAAATTCATCCGCTCAGATCGACCTAGGATGTTGATCGCGGACGGAGTTGGTGTTGGAAAAACCATTGAGGCTGGGCTAATTCTTCGTGAATTACAGGCACGGTCGAACATTCAGTCGGTCTTGGTAATATGCCCACGCCCTCTCGTAACCGAGAGAAAATGGGAAATTGAGATGAGGCGCTTCGATGAACGCTTCATTCCCCTTGACGGGCCCCTTCTACGCCGATGTATAAACGAGACGGACTTGGAGGGAAGGTGGCCAATACAATACCAAAAGGCAATTCTGCCCTATTCGCTGCTGACCGAAGAACTGCTGTATGGACAACCGGGGAGTCGTAATCGCAGAAGCCGGAAAGGGCTGCTAGACCTTGACCCACCCCCACGTTTTGACTTGGTCATCGTTGACGAGGCCCACCACATCCGGAACCCGGAAACTTACTCTCACCAAGCTGTCAGCTTCTTCTGCGAACACGCCGAAGCGGCCATCTTCCTTACAGCCACTCCCATCCAGTTAGGGAGCCAAGACCTTTATACTCTCTTGCGCGTACTTCGCCCAGACCTAGTAATCGACTGGGAAAGCTATCGCTATATGGCAGAGCCCAATCCATACATCAACGAAGCCGTTTCCCATGTGCGAGCCGGCGGACCCACCTGGAATCGCGAAGCGGATGCCGCACTTCAGAATGCCGCCGAAACGGCATGGGGCCGAAGTGTCTTGTGCCGCAACCCCGAATTCAAGAGGGTCCGGCACAAGCTTCAAAGCGGATCTATCAGTAACGAAGAACGCATACGCCTGATCCGCCAGATTGAAGATCTGCACACCTTTTCCGGCATCATCAACCGGACACGCCGCCGTGATATCGGACATTTTACCATGCGCAAACCAGAGACCATTTCGGTCCCGTTTACTGATGCACAACAAGATCTTCACGATCGATTGATCGCTGCCCAAGCTCGCATTCTCGAGGCACTTCATGGAGAACACAATGTCAAATTCATGATGACCACGTTGCGTCGTCAGGCTGCCAGTTGCCTTTTCGGTCTCGCACCAATGGTCGAAGACATTCTGACACGGCGCATTGATGACCTAGAGTGGTTGGCCGCTTCCGATTCTGAGCTTCGTCCGGACGATCAGGCACTCGACGCGCTCCGACGTGAGATCGATGAAGTTATCCAAGCAGCGAGAAACCTGCCAGAGGATGATCCCAAGCTGAAGGCATTAAAAAGGATCATCGCGGACAAGCACCGGCTTCCGAACAACAAGCTGATGATCTTTAGCACTTTTCGACATACCCTTACCTATCTTTCCGAGCACCTTCAGGCCGATGGTTATCGTGTCGGCCTAATCCATGGTGGCACGCCAGATGAAGAACGAGCTATCATACGGGATCGCTTTGAGGCACCTCGCGACGATCCCGAAGCCTTGGACATCCTCCTGTTCTCGGAGGTGGGATGCGAAGGACTCGACTACCAATTCTGTGATTGTATCGTCAATTACGACATCCCTTGGAATCCGATGCGCATCGAACAACGCATCGGCCGCATCGACCGTCAGGGTCAGAGGAGTGAATCCATCGCGATTTATAACTTCATAACGCCGGGAACCGTTGACGCGGAGATCTACGAACGTTGCCTAATGCGCATAGGCATTTTCAATGAGTCTCTGGGGGAAAGCGAGGAGATTCTTGGCGAAATACACCAACAGATACGGGACATCGCAGAGAATCTTTCCCTGAGTCCCGAAGAACGCCGCCAAAAGCTCCGGGAGCTGGCTGATAACGAGATCCGACGCATTGAGGAACAAAGACGTCTGGAGGAAAGCGAGGCCGAATTCTTTGGTATAAAGTTGCCCAAGGAACTGGCTTCTGCGGAAGTCCAAAACGCCTCGAGCGCTTGGCTGGCCCCCGACGCGATCCAGCGGCTGGTGCGTCGCTACCTGGAAGTGTCTTGTGGCGAAGGGCGTGAGTACATCCTTGGTGAAAAACCACTCAAGACATTACGCCTCTCCCTGGAAGCAAGGAAACGTCTCCTTGAGCATTTCGAAAAACTTCCCCGCCAGGATTCTCCGATGTTCCGAGACTGGGAACGGTGGTTAAAGGGGAGTGAGCCGCATCTACCGATCACATTCGACTCAGAAACGGCCTCTCGTCATAAGGACGCTGCCTTTATCATGCCGTTACACCCGCTGGCCAGGCAGGCTGCTTACTTTTTCGAAATCAGTGAGCCGATAATAACGGCATTGCAAGTAACCAGTCGTGAGCTTCCTCCAGGACGGTACCCGTTCGCCGTGTACGCGTGGGAGTATCACGGGCTCCGTAATGACCTCGAAACGCGCATCGTTTGCCAGGATGAAACAATTATGGAAGCGTTGCCTGCCTTGATCGAGGAAGCGACGCCTCTTGATCTAGATCCATCAGAAATTCCCGACCAAGGCGTCTTCGATTCCCTTGATTCCGTTCATTATCATATGTGGGTCGAGGCAAGGAATGCTCACAAGCAGCACTCCGAGAACATGGCGAATGTCCGGCGTGAAAGCCTGACCAGGAGTCATAACGCCAGGATACGCTGGCTGGAGGAACAACTGGCAAAAGCTGGCAACGAGAAGATTCGCCGAATGCGCCGGTCACAAATTGACTCCGCGGAAGCCGATTACCGCAGGCGCATGGAATATCTTGTGGATGCCGGCAAGAAGGCGGACATCGTTGCCCGTCCAATCGCCTTTGGTGTGCTCCAGGTGCTTGGGGAGGGATAGGAGTTGGCCAGCGACTACGAGAAAATCCTGAAGGACAACATACGGGAATATGGGGAAGGCACACGCCATCTGGCATTCCTGAAACGCTTGTACAGCGATCGTACCCATTTCGTTTTTGAGATTATTCAGAACGCCGAGGACGCGAAAGCAAAGAGGATTCGTTTCGATCTCCATGGAAACCGACTAGAGGTTCGGCATGATGGCCGTCCATTCAGCGAGGCGGATGTGCGAGGTATTTGCGGTGTTGGCGAGGGTACCAAGTCCGAAGACCTAACCCAGATCGGCAAGTTTGGAATCGGCTTCAAGTCGGTATATGCCTACACGACATCACCAGAGATTCATTCCAACGGTGGCCCCAATGGAAGTGAGCATTTCCGAATCGAACACTACGTGCGACCTATTGGGATTGAACCACGTGAATTGGAAAAACCTTGGACAACTCTCATTATCCTTCCCATCGACGCCGAAGACATAGACCAGCAAACCGCGGTCCGCCAGATAGCTGACCGGCTCCAGCGCCTTAACGTCCGCACCCTACTCTTTCTGAAACACATCGAAGAGGTTGAATACAAACTTTTCGATGGTACCCAAGGCGCCTATCTGCGTGAATCTAGAAAAACACCAAATGGTCAACGTGAGGTCACCGTAATTGGACAGTGCCAGATATCGGGGGAACTTCACGATTATGAAGAAGAGTGGCTTCTCTTTCAACGTCCATTACAGACTCCCGACAGCACCGACACGGTGAATGTTGAGATAGGATTCCTGGTCAAACAAGACCAGAAGAGCGGGAAACGCCAGATTGTAAAGGTTAAGGCTTCACCGCTGGTGGTCTTCTTTCCGACGGAGAAAGAGACGAACCTTGGTTTTCTTATCCAAGGGCCTTACCGCACGACGCCGGCCAGGGATAACATCCCAAGGGATGATGACTGGAACAAGCTGTTGGTTAAGACTACCGGTGATTTACTTTGCGAGACGCTATCACAACTAAAGGCTCAAGGACTGCTCACCCCGACAGTCCTCGAAACATTGCCCATCAATCCGGACCATTTTCCGGAAGACAGCATGTTCTATCCCATCTTCGAAAAGGTGAAGGCGGCGTTCCGAGAACGCGAACTTTTACCGGCACATGGCGGCGGATACGTGTCTGCAAGTCGGGCCAAGCTTGCCCGTGGCCGTGACCTGCGGGATCTACTTACTCCTGAGCAGCTCACTGCATTGCTGGAAACCGGAGAGACGTTGCAATGGGTTTCTGGCGAGATTACCCAAGACCGTATGCCACAGCTTTGGCAGTACCTCAGGGATGAGATGGCTATCGAGCTCATCGACCCTGATAGATTCGCCCGACTTCTTAAACCGGATTTCCTCCAGCAACAAAACGACGAATGGTTCGCTCGCTTCTACGGTTTCCTCTTAGGACAGGAGGCCTTGTGGCGTGCACCAAGATGGCACAGGGATGAACCAGGTATCCTGCGCAGGAAGGCGTTCTTGCGCCTTGAGGATGGCTCCCTGGTTTGAAGTGGTTCCCCCCATTTGGACAGGGTAGATAATTCGCCTTCACTGTGGAAGATATAGAGAGAGCAGTGAAGGGAGAGGATGCAATGGGTAAGAGGAGCTACAGTGCAAAGTTTAAGGCCAAGGTAGCTTTGGAGGCCATAAAGGGAGAGGAGACAACCAGTCAGATAGCATCTCGCTATGGGATTCATCCAGCTCAGGTCAGGACCTGGAAGAGAGAATTTTTAGCCAATGCTTCTTCTGTGTTTGAGAATTCTAGGACTAGAGAGAAGCAGTTGGAGAAAAAGCTTGATGAGCTTTATAAGCAGATAGGCCGGTTGAAGGTGGAGAGGGATTTTTTAGCCAGAAAGTCCGGTCTACTTTAGATGTGAAGGGTAGGAAGGCATTGGTAGAACCGGACAACAGGGAAGGGCTTAGTATCAGCAAGCAATGTAGGCTTTTGGGGATCAGCAGGTCATCCTGGTACTACAAGGCTAAAGGGCCATCTGAGTACGATTTAGAGCTCATGAAGGCTATAGATGAACAGTATCTCAAGACTCCATGTTACGGAAAGCGAAGGATGACCTGTGCTTTAAGAAGACAAGGGTATAGGGTTGGCATAAAGAAGGTAAAGGGCCTCATGGAAAGGATGGGATTAGAGGCGATATATCCCAGGCCCAGGACCAGCAGACGCAATAAGGGTCACAAGATATATCCATATCTTTTGAGAGGTCTGAATATCAAAGACCCTAACCATGTCTGGTGCTCAGATATTACCTACATTCCCATTTCAGGCGGATATATGTATCTGTGTGTGATAATGGACTGGTACAGCAAGAAGGTTCTTTCATGGTCTTTATCCAACACCTTGGACAGTGAATTTTGTGTGTCCTGTCTTGAAAGGGCCATTATGGATTATGGAGTGCCGGAGATCTTCAATTCGGATCAGGGATGTCAATACACCAGTAAAGCCTTTGTTGGCACTTTAAACAGACAAGGAATCAAGATCAGCATGGATGGAAGAGGCCGTTTTCATGACAATATTTTTGTAGAAAGACTTTGGAGGAGTCTGAAATATGAACTCATATATACCAAACTCCTGATGAGGTCTATGAATTTGCAGAGGCTGCTTAAACAGGCACTTATCAGTGAAGGCGAACAAAAAATGCCAAAAATGCTGTCCGAAAATCGGGGACCATTTCAGTTAAGCCGTTCGATCCTGAAGGTCGTCCGAACGCTTACCTTCCCCCTGAACAGCCCACTAAATTCGCCGTTGTCCGCCGTGCGATTGTCAAAGATGAGAAGGCCCTGGAGTTCTTAAAGCGCCTTGGACTGGAAGAACCTGACGAGGTCGCCAACGTTATCGAGAACATCCTTCCAAAGTATCGTGGCGACGGTGCCGGCCAGATCGATGATAGGGAGTACGAGTCTGACTTGCACGCTATCTTGCGTGCGCTCAAGACTGACTCGCAAGAAAAAAAGGAACGTCTGCTTAGGGAGGTGTGCGAAATTCCGCTGATAAAGGCGGAAAATGCGCTGACGGGGGTGACAGAATATAAACGGCCAGACGAAGTCTATCACGAGAGTCAGTCGCTCCAGGTTTACTTTAAGGACAATGATGAAGCGTGGTTCGTAGCTGAAGATCCAGCTGTTCTCAAGAGTGTTGCCACCCAACTGGGAGTCCCGGACAAGGTAAGGATTCGGTTTCGTAAGCCAGGTTATTCAGGGCATGTGGCTATCTCTGACTGGCATGGTTGGCATGTGAGGGGACTAAATGGTTTCGATCCGGATACAGAAGTAGATGGTCTAGAATTCGCCGTTACTAATCCCTCGGCTGAGAGGGCTAAAGTAATTTGGAATGACATTCTTGTCCCGTATAAGCAGTTATGGAGAGGAACGGTAGAAGAAGCGACCAGACAGGATTACAGCAACGCCAAAAGGAGAAGCAAAGTATCACCTGCAGGTGCGTTGGTAATCAATAGCCAGTGGATTCCTAGCAGTGATGGCGGTTTTTGTAAACCCTCTGATATTAGGTTGGAAGATCTGCCGGACGACTTTACTAGAGACGAAATTCTGGCTGAGAATCTTGGAATCAAACGCCCGCTGGTTGAGAATGAGTTGGTGAGGGTTGCGAAGAGCATAGGAGTAGATGACCCAAGTGATCTTCAGTATTTGCGGGATAATTATGAAGACTTTCGCAAGTGGCGCAAAAAGAGGGAGAAAAAGGAGGAGAAACAACAGGCGTTTCCCCAGCACGAAGTTCACAATCTTGATAGGCGGCGTCAAAGAATCCGGGAACAAGTGAGAGAAGCGCCATTGAAACAATACGACACGAAAGAACGCCGTATCCGTACTTCCAGGAACTCTGGCAAGCAAGATGTAGACATCCACTTACGGGATCTCTACACGAATGAAGATGGGATCATGGTTTGCCAAATATGCAGAAACGAAATGCCTTTCAGGAGACGTGATGGACGGTACTACTTTGAGAGGGTGGAAGCTTTTGATATACCTGTTGAACACGAAGCAAACTACCTTGCTCTTTGTCCCGTTTGTGCGGCCATGTATACTGAATTCATTAAGAACGATCCTGAAGCGTGGGATAACCTCAAGAGATCGTTCAAAGGAATCGACGACCTTGAAATTAGTCTCAGGCTGGGTGAGGTCGATACCTCAATTCGCTTTGTAGAATCACACCGTTTTTATTTGCGCACTGTTCTCGAAGAGACGGATCAGCTTTACCATCAACGATAATTATAGACTGGCCATTGTTCCCGTGGGGATGAAACACTTTTCGTCCTACTGTGAGATTGTTGTGGAAAATCTGGCCTATCACTCGCGATCAGATACTCGGCTTAAGATTGCCTTGGCGCAGGCCTCGGCCGAGGGGTACTCGTCGGTCTCGACCACGGGGTCGCGCATGCCGCGGTACGGGGAAAGGGTGGCCTGGTGGTAGGCCAGGAAGTCGTCCGGCAGGGTCCTGACGTCGTTTTCCACCAGGCGGTTGACGATCCACTCGGCTTCCTCGCGGGCCTCGGTGTTCCCGGGCAGGAACTCGATCACGAGATCCAGACCGGGCCCCGGACCCTGGACCCAGACGCCGACGGGCTCGTAACGGGGCTCCCAGATGCGGTCGCGCAGGGCGTACTCGACCATGTAGTGCAGCTTCATTCCCATTCCTCCGCGATCCTCACGTGCTCGGCCAGGAGGTCCGCGTCGATCCGCTCGAACCGGTCCCGGTTCTCCGACTTGTACCGCCGCCAGCGTCTCCAGTCGGCGGCCAGGTCCGGTTCCTGGTCGGGGAACACGAGCTCCACGTGGAAACGCCGGCCCCGGTCGTCCGTGAGGTCGATGAGATAGGTGTCCTCCTGAGACCAGCGGACCACCTTGACGGTGTGCGCGTGCTGGAAGCCTTCGTCGTAGCCCACCGCCTTGAAGAGGAGCCAGAAGTCCACCCGCTTGACCTCGCCCCCGGCGTCGAAGTGCGGCGCTACGCGGGTCACCGTGTAGCCGTCGATGAGTCCCAGGCGGACCGGCTCCCGGCCGGGTTCGATCAGCGCCATCCACGAGCCGCCCTCGTTGAACGGCTCGAAGAGCGCCTGCAGCCTTGCCTTCTCTTTCTCGATGAATTCCTTCATGGTCACCTCACCAGGATGATGTCCTCGACCTTCCGGCCGTCGGGCAGCCTGGATATCCTGCGCTTCCGGAACACATCCAGCAGCCGCCGCCTCTCCCGCTCGCTCCCCACGACGATCACGTCGATGTTGTCGAGCAGGGTGACCGAGTACTTGAAGATCGTCTCGTTGCTGCTCCGCCTTGCAAACTTCTTCCACTCCGCCGGCGTGCTCCCGCGATGGTTGGAGACGTAGTCGTCACGCACCCGGCCGAAGGCGTCGTGGTCGTAACTGATGGCGTCCATGCGGCGCAGGAGCCGCTTCTTGAAGTAGAGCCCGGTCTCCCGCGATCCCCCGGCGGTGGGGAGCTTCCGGATGCGGGTGAAGAAGTAGGTGGCCCCGCCGGTGTCCATGTCCGCCTCCGGCGACATGCCCCCGACGGGGATGCCGGCGCGCAGCTTCTCCATCGTGCTCACCATCGCGCCGTTGTTCTCCAGCACCGTGTCGATGAAGGACGGCAGGTCGTCGCCGTTGGTGAGCCGGTGGTAGAGGCCGTAGCCCTTCATCTGTCTCTCCAGGTCCTCGTCCGAGATGTCGAAACGGTACTGGTGCCTGTAGCCGGCCCGCTTCCCCGGATCCTTGAAGGCCAGCTGGTACTCGCCCATGGGGTTGTAGCCTGGCATCCGGGTCAGGTCCTTCACGCCGAGGCGCCGCTCCCAGAAACCGCGCATCTCCCGGATGCGCTCCTCCTTGCTCGCCGCGCGGCGGTCCAGCTCCTTAATCAGGCGCCTGTACTCCGGATCCCGGTCCACCTTGGTCAGATAGGCCTGCTTGTGGAGATAGAGCAGCTCCGCGTCCTGCGGTGTGGCCGCCCCGGCCTTGAGGCCGAGGGATTCCATGTGATCCAGGGCCCGCTCGAGGCTCTTGGCGTCGGGACGGTCCGGGAGGATCAGCTCGAACTCGCCCCGCTGGGCGTAGAGGTTCTTCTCCGACCAGGGGCGGTAGACCGCGCGCACCCCGTCGCCGAAGTCGATCTCGTACTGCTCGCCGGCCTTCATGCTGCGCCCGCGGAAGAGGGCCGTGTTGTCCGCCGCCTCGTCCACCACGACGAGTTCGCCGCCCCTGAGTTCCCGCCTGGGCTGGAGCACCTTCGTGCGCCGCATGGTGAACGGGACGTCCTTCGGCTTCCTCTTGCGGGTGGCGCGCTTCTTCAGGTAGGCCTCGAAACGCTCGTCGATGGGCCTCTTGTCGCGGGCCGCCTGCTGGACCTTCTCGAGGATGTGACCGCGATGTTTTTGGGCATGCAGCACAATCCTCGCACCCTTCGCACGAGGTGCGGCTGGTGTCCGGCTGATGCTAAATTCTGGCCTCGCAAGAAGTTTGCGTAACATTGCAGCGCTGCTTTCAACTTGCTGCCAACCTTGCCCATACCCTGCCTTCGGATTATGCACAATCTCCATAACTCCAGCAGACGCCATGTTATGTTAACCTATGGCCGGGGTTCTGTCCAGGCGCTTTTGCGTTTTCCCCTTGACATCGACGGGTCTGACAACTATAGTTCAGGCATTGGTGTGGACGACTTTGCTGGCAAAAGGAGATTTTGGGTAAAATAACAAGTTAGGCATACTATGTTTACTTTATCCTCACATTGAGGAGGAGTAAAATGGGAGATGAGGTGAAACGGACAATAAAAGCTGGTGATAAAGAGTCTATAATGAAAAGTTTGGCTCTTAAGCGTATGTACAAAGGAGGATGGTATTGCACAGGTGATAAATTACCTCTTACCTGGTTTGTTTCAAGTGTGAAGGAGAGAGGCGGTGTTACCATAGTTAGATGTAAGGGGGTATTGTCCTAAGTGCAGAGAATCCAGTGTTAATAGATATGTAATTGTGGATGTCATAATTGACGATTTCGGTGAAATTCTCGATGTCCAAAAGATACAAAGCGGGTCTTGGGGTGGCGGCGGATGCTTCATAACAACTGCAGTATGTAATGCTCTAGGTAAATCAGCAGATTGTTATGAACTCAGCTTGCTGAGGGGATTACGAGACAACTATCTTTTGACTATCCTAGAGGGACAAGAATTAGTTGACGAATATTATAGAATAACCTCATCTATTGTTAACAATATTGATAATATGGCAGACAGAAGAGAATTTTATGTCTACTTATATGAAACTTATCTTAGGACTATCATTGCTTTGATCGAAAAAGAATCCTTCGAAGAAGCTGTTGATGTATATAGAAAAATGGTTAATTACCTGAAAACTAAATTTAAGGACAAAATTCAGCCGCTCAATAGTGGAACTAATAGCGCTGGCTGAATTTTTTGCTTTGACTAAACTTATGAAAGTTAGCGTGTTGCCTAACATCCGCTGCAGCCGACCCGCCTATCGGCGGGCGGCTGAGCTTGGTCGTTAGGCTGTACGCCTACAACACAAAGGAAACAGCATGAACTGGTACCTGGAAGTCTTGAAGAAATACGCAGTGTTCAGCGGGCGAGCGCGGCGGAAGGAGTACTGGATGTTCATTCTCTTCAACAACATCATCGTGTTCGTACTCGGCCTGATCGAAGAAATCGCCGGCAGCGATCAGAGCATCCTCGCAACGCTATACATGCTCGCGGTTCTTCTTCCCGGGCTGGCTGTCTCGGTCAGGAGGCTTCACGATACCGGACGGAGCGGATGGTGGCTGCTCATCGGGTTTGTTCCACTCATCGGGGCGATAGTCTTGCTCGTGTTCATGGTGCAAGATAGCCAGCAAAGCGAGAATCAGTACGGCCCCAATCCAAAACTCGCAGAGGCCGCCTAACAACAGCATGCAGCGGACGGCGCTCCGCACCGCCGCTGATGCTGAGCGTTGACGAGCCTTTACTCTTTGCTTCTCCACCGTTTCCAGTGCTGCTTCCTGCTTGGCCTTCTCGGCCAGTTCCCCTGTCTGCGTCGCGGACGCGACAGGCAGGTCGCCGGCGGCCTTCTGCAGGGCCTTGCTGAGTTGCTTGCTTGTTGTTAAGGG
>CAZZJU010000051.1:0-11064 GCA_964654805.1 uncultured Thermotogae bacterium
CAACGGGTTGATGCACGAACAGAAGGCCTCCTAGGAGCATTAGTCCTTCCACGTTGATGGTGGAAAACCCGAGTTCCGCGCGCATGCCGAGTACGTCTCCAAAATGGACTTCGGAGGTGACATTAAACAGGATCAATCCGGTCGGGTCGAGACCAGCCCCGACCCCGATGGATGCGGAATATCCTGCCCCTGCCGCTGCCAGAAGCAATACGACGGTGACCAACGCGATGTGTCGTTTCATCATTCCCTCCCTCAGATCAGATATCCAAAGTAGTTATCTTGTCGCTGTTCTCCCGGATGAAATCCCGTCGTTGGGCAACATTGCTGCCCATGAGTGTGGAAAAGATCTCGTCAGCTTCCAGCGCGTCGCGGATTTCCACTCGCTTGAGAATCCTCTTTTCCGGGTTCATCGTTGTTTCCCACAGTTCCCGCGGGTTCATTTCCCCTAACCCCTTGAACCGCTTGAGCGTGAACTTTCCTGGATGCTCAGCCCGGAACTCCTCCAACTCCTCATCAGAGTAGAGGTAAAGAGTTTTCTTTCCATCTTTCACTTGATAAAGAGGCGGCTGGGCGATGTATACATAACCCCGCTCGATCAACGCCCGCAGGTAGCGGTAGAAGAAGGTGAGCAGTAGGGTACGGATATGTGCTCCGTCGACATCAGCGTCAGCCATCAGGATAAGCTTATGATAACGTAGTTTATCGACGTCAAACTCCTCTCGAATGCCGGTTCCTAGGGCAGTGATGATAGAGCGTAACTCCTTGTTGTCGAGCAGTTTGGCGAGCCGTGCCTTCTCAACGTTTAGTACTTTACCTCGGAGGGGAAGAATCGC
Source organism: uncultured Thermotogae bacterium (assembly GCA_964654805.1). Taxonomy (GTDB): domain Bacteria; phylum Bipolaricaulota; class Bipolaricaulia; order UBA7950; family UBA9294; genus S016-54. The sequence goes on from CAZZJU010000051.1 coordinate 834, forward strand.
CTGGAACGCTCGGTCACGGCCCTGTTTGGCACTGCCGCCGGCTGAGTCACCCTCGACGATGAATAATTCACTTTTCTCTGGATCAGTACTCGAGCAATCAGCGAGCTTGCCGGGGAGGGTGGTTGCAGCGAGCGCTCCTTTGCGCCGTACCATCTTGCGAGCTTTCGCTGCTGCGGCTCGTGCCCGTGAGGCGGTAATCGATTTCTCTATGATCACCCGCGCCACTTTTGGGTGCTTTTTGAAGTAGAGAGTGAGTTCTTCCTGCAGGATTCCAGCTACAATACTCGCTACTTCTGGATTGCCGAGCTTGGTTTTAGTCTGCCCTTCGAACTCCGGCTCTGGGATCTTCACGGAGATGATTGCCACCAAGCCCTCGCGGATGTCATCCCCACGCAGATTGGAATCATTTTTGCGTAGGATTTTCTTCTCACGGCCGTAGTCATTTAGGAACTTAGTAAGAGCGGTTTTGAAGCCGGTCAGGTGTGTACCGCCATCGACCGTATTGATGTTGTTGGCAAACGCGAAAATCGACTCGTCGTAACTGTCCGTGAACTGCATCGCGATCTCGATATCGATACCGTTCTCCGAACCGTGTACGTAAATCGGCTCGGGGTGGAGCGGTTCCTTATTCTGAGCTAGCTCCTTGACAAAGGAGACGATCCCTCCCTTCGCTTGATAACGGCGGGTAACCCCGGCTGCCTCATTGGTAAGAATGATGAGGAGTCCACCGTTCAGGTATGAAAGCTCCTTTAATCTATGGGAAAGCTTAGAGAAATTATATTTTATCTCTCCAAATATCTCAGAATCGGGCAAAAAGGTGATAGTTGTACCGGTGTCTTTCGCTTCGCCCACCACCTCAAGCTCGGTCAACTTCCGGCCGCGTGAGAACTCCTGGCGGTATATCTTCCCGTTGCGTCGCACCTCCACGCGCATGTACTCAGACAGTGCGTTGACTACCGATACTCCAACTCCGTGCAATCCGCCGCTCACCCGGTAGCTCTTGTTGTCGAACTTTCCTCCGGCGTGCAGGGTGGTCATTACAAGCTCCACGGCGTTGACTCCTGCTTCTTTGTGGATCCCTACCGGCATTCCACGACCGTTGTCTGCTACGGTGACGGAGTTGTCCGCATGCACAGTTACATGAATTTTAGTGCAGTAACCAGCGAGAGCTTCGTCAATTGAGTTATCGACGATTTCTTCTATCAGATGCATCAATCCAGCCTGACCGGTGCTCCCGATGTACATACCAGGCCGGACACGCACTGCTTCTAAATCTTCTAGTACTTTGATTTGATCGGCTTCGTATACCATTGCACCACCCATTAAAATTATATCCAAATCAGCATGGGATTTCCAAAATCGCCGCGTTCAGTCCATCATAGTTGTACGCGCTTCCTCAATGATCTCCTCTGGATCGAGAAATAGGAAGGAAATCCATTACCAAATTGCGGGAAAAGCTAACTCCATCGAGTTACAAGGATTTCATTCCCTTGACGAAGTATCCCCCTAGCCCGGCAATTGCCACGGCTATCCCGCCAATGATTATGAGGGTCGGTGCGGATATGATGGCAAGAATCACTCCAATCGCCGCAAGAGATATCGGTTGTAAACTGTTGGATATGGCGTGGTCTGCAGCGAACACCCTGCCTTGTAGCTCATTGGGGACGTAAGTTTGAAATACGACTACGCTCATAACGTTGGCAAGAGCGGCTGCCCCGCCCACGATCATCAGGGCAGCCATGGATAGTGGGAGATTGCGGGAGAGGCCGAAGACTACGAGGAGTGCTCCGAGAATCACGATTCCCCAGATGATCGCAAGCCCGTAGCGCTTGAACCGCTTGAGACGCGAGGCAGCAAATCCGCCTAGCAACATCCCAGTGGAGATTGCTGTTCCAAGGAGACCGAATCCTTGCGCGCCTGCGTGAAGTATGTCCTTAGCCATAATCGGAAGGAGCACGTTCATCGGGGCGAGGAAGAAATTGACTAAAGCGAAGAGGAAGATTACGAAAAACAGTGCTTTCTCGGTGTAGAGGAATTTGAACCCGACTATAGTATCCCTGAGGACAGAGTTTAAGCTCACTCCCTCCCCACGCGGAGATGAAAAAGACGCGATGAAGAGAGACATGCCTGCCAACACGAACGTGATTGCATCGATCCACATTGCTGGACCGCTGCCACAAAGTCCGACAAGCATACCCCCAACCGCCGGCCCGGCGATTCCCGCACCGCTCGCCGAAATCTGATAAAGAGAGTTAGCCTTTATTAATTGCTCTTGCTGCACCAGATTAGGAATAGATGCTTGTAACGCGGGTCGGTGAAACAGAGTAGCTGTTGCGCTGAGCAAAGAAAAGATATATATTTCCCATACTGCAAGGTAATTGAAGAAGAGGAGAGTGGCTGCTGTTCCGATGATCAACCCATTGGCTAAGTCCATTGCGACCATTAACTTACGCCGGTCGAGCCGATCGATTACTGCTCCTGCTATCGGTCCAAGAAAAACGCTCGGTAGTGAAGAGGCGATAGCAACAGTTGCCAGGACCGTAGCTGATCCGGTTTTCTCCAACACCCACCACAGAAGAGCTATATAGGTGAGCTGACTCCCGAACAGCGAAATGCTCTGCCCGCCCCAAACGAGCATAAAATTATAATTCCGCCAAAGAGGTGTCTTTCTATCCATTGGAAAGAGTATATAAGAAAAGATCTATCAGTGCAACAACGGTGGATGCAAATTACGACACTATACTGCCTAGCTGAAGAGTTCATGTTATGTGAAAGGATTCCGGGCCCATTCAGGACCCGGAATCCAACATCTATTATTGATATGGTTCAACGATCTTGATCACTTCGGGGTAATCGATCCCCAGTCGTTTGAGGGTTTCGATTTTCGGTACTCCTTCCTTTGTCCATCCGCGCCGCTTGTACGCCGCGTCGCACAGCTTCTGGTACTGTTCCTCACGGAACTTGCGCAGTGCTTGGAGCTTCTCCTTTGTAGTCATCCCGGCCGGGTCGATCCCCACTTGTTCCTTTAGTTGGTTGTCGTAACGCTCTTGCCGCGATTCGTACTCCTCCTCGGTCACCGGTCCGGCGGAACGGTACGGGATCTGGTCATGTTCCCGTGTGCCGTAGCCAAGGCGCAGGTTGAACACGCGCTGGAAGTTATAGACACGTTCAGACTGGAGGATGAGGTCGTCCGGGGTTACCTCCACCCCGGTGATACCAGAGAAGAGATCGCAGTAGTTGCGCACGTGGTCTGGCACCTTCGCCGCCTCAATCCCGGTATACTTTTTCTGGTTGTCCGCTGGTTCGATATCGTTCCACGGGAGCTTGCACATCCCAACGAGCCCGAACCAGGTACGCCACATCGGAAAATAGTGAAGCGCTTCGGCCTTGTCTTCGAACGTCGGAATCTGGTTGTTCACCATGTCCATAAAGATCAGCCACGCTTCATCATGCTGCGGCCCTTTAAGCGCGAGGCCGTAGCCGCCCTGCATGGCGAGTGATTCCTTGGTCACGTACTCGGAGTACTCCATCCCTTTGCATTCCATCCCGATATCATTCAGAAATTCGGGATCGGCACCGAATTCCCGCACAAAGTGCTCCTTCATCCGGCGGATCCCCTGTCCGGCGATCGCGCCGAACCCCTCACCGCGCGCCATTTGGTGGAGGAGTTCGAGCGCGGCGTCGGCGTTTCCGAAGTTGAGTTCCAACCCGCCGGTCTTTTCCTTGTCCAGGATCCCGGCCTCATAACATTCCATCACAAACGCCGTCCCGGTGGTGAACGAGATCGTGTCGATCCCGTAGGTGTCGCAGTAGAAGTTCATCTCGAGCACAAAATCGGGGTCGAAGATTCCCATGTTCGCCGACCCGGCCGCGGTCTCGTACTCCGGCCCGTCGACCAGGACCCGCATCCCCTTGTACGGTCCGGTCTTGAGCTCGAAATTGTCGACTGCGTGCGAGCAGGACATTGTGCATCCAAGCCAGCAGCCGTCTGGCATCCCCTGGGTGAACCGGTTCCGCCACACCGCGGATGAGATCTTGCCCGCGTCGGGATGGGAGCCGAACTTGTAGTTGTGCACCGGGAGGAGATCGTACTCGTCCATGATCTCGACCAGGTGCGAGGTTCCGACGCGGCGCATGTCGTTTTGCGCGGCATCGAGCTCGAGGATCTCCCGGTTGATCCGCTCTCCTGCCTTGCGCACCCGTTCCGGATCGGCAGGATGGTTGGCGTCACCGCTGATCCCATGCTTTTTCACCACCAGCGCGGCGATTTTTTTATCGCGGAACACCGTCCCGATCCCACCGCGGCCGGCCTGCTTGATCCGCACCTTCTTTCGCTTCATGTCGAAGAAGCTGAAGTTGAGGCAACCGATGCGGGTATGCTCCGCCCCCCGCCCGGCGGAGACGGTGGAGATCGCGAGCAGGTCCTTCGGGGATTCGGAATCGGCGAATACGTGCAACAGTCGCTCGGAGATGACGTGGGTGTTCAAATCCTCTTCCGGTGACTCGAGGATCTGCACGACGCCAGCATCCCCGTCGATGAACACGATCACATCCTTGTCGGATTTGCCCTGAATCTCGAGCGCATCCCAGCCGGAGAATTTGAGGTATGGACCAAAGTAGCCGCCAACGTTCGAGTCGATCACCGCCCCGGTCGTCGGAGACAGGCTCACTACGAGTGACTTTCCTGACCCAGGATAGGTGGTAATCCCGCCAATCGGCCCGGCGCCGATCACGATTTCATTCTCCGGATCGTTCCACTTTGTATCCTCGTTCACCGCGTGCCACAGCCGCCACAGCCCAAACCCGCGCCCGCCCACGAACTTTTCCTTCATATCATCAGTTACCGGCCGCTCTTCGATCTTCCCGTTTCCGATGTTCACGTACAGTGTCTTTCCGGTGTAACCTCGCTCGACCGGTACCGGCTCGTATTTCCACTCTGCGATCACCCGGCAGTCGTTGTGCATTCCTCCCTCCTCGATTTGCGGTTGTCCAAGTGGGGATGAGTTTAGGAAAGAATCAATCAATTCGCAAATGAGAGGAATCACGGGGTTTGACGGGCGGAAATGGGGAGTGCTAGCATGAAGTTACCATTGGCGGAGAGGGAATACGTCCCCAGTAGTTCCGTACCGTGGGAGGTGATCGAGATGGTACGGCGGTTCGCGGTGGTATGTGGCATGGTGGCGGCGCTTATCACGCTGGTGGTTGTGGGGTATCCCGAGGATTGGAATCAATTTCCTGCTCCTAACTCCCCGACGGAGAGGTTCGGCCAAAGCATGGTGGTCCTGGACGATGGGCGGGTTCTCTCCTTCGGCGGGGAGGATGTGCGAGGGGAGCTCATCAACGATCTCCACGTTTTCAAAAATAACCGATGGTCTATTAGGTCCACACAGGATTCCCCACCCGCGCGGTTTGGGGCCACATTGACGCAGATCTCCAAAAGCGAAGTGGCCCTGTTCGGCGGCATGGGAGAGGACGGAGTGCTGAATGACCTATGGATCCTGGACACGGAGACCTGGGAGTGGCGCCGGGTAGCTGGGGATAAGGCCCCGCCTCCCAGGAAATTCCACTCCGCTTGGTGCCATGGCGGCACCCTATACGTCGCCGGAGGAGTGGGGGCAGACGGAAAGCCACGGCGGGACCTGTATCGTTACTATATCGACGAGAACGCGTGGGATGTAGGGCCATACGCCCCGGAAGATTTCTGGGGGGCGTACGCTACCGTGTCCTGCGAGAGCCCCTGCTCGGCGGTCATCCTGGGGCCGGTCTCTCTATTGTACGACCTGGCCGGGAGAACCTGGCACCGGTTAACTGCTAAGGGGGACGTGCCGCCGAAAAAATATCTAGCCACCTTCGCTCGCCGGGAGAGCACAGTGGAGATGTTCGGAGGCCTTTACCGCAGCGGGGATAAGGTTTACTCTACTCCCTGCCACTACAGCTACGACCTCGTCGCCAAGGCCTGGACGTACCATCACGGCGTTCCCTCTCCGTTCGAGGATACTGGGCTGTGGGGTGCAAACGCCTTCTGGGACGAGAACACGGGCGGCGTATATGTGTATGGAGGATTGCAAGGCTTTCCGTTTGACCGGTGGGAGGCGTTTATAGAAAGCGGTCTTAAGGCATTCCGGGATCGAGATGTACCAAAGTGGCCGTGGAACGACAAGGTATATGTGATGAAGCCGAGCGATCAGCCACCCAGCGGCCGACCCGGTCGCGTCCCCGGCCAGCCCCCCGGTGGAGGCGGACAGCCGCCCGCGGAGCCGGAGGAACCCAAGGTCGAGGTGCCTTTCCTAAAGCAGTGCCTGATCACCGACGCCCTCGACGAAAATAGTGATCCAGTACATATCAACCCCACGATCACCGGCGCGAACGACGCGGTCATCTTCTGGTACGAGATGAAGCCGCTGTGTGATAAGCACGCGACCAGGTTAGATGTTTACGACGCAAGCGGCAGGCTTTACATGAGCATTCCAGCAGAGACCATCAATCCCAAGAACTACGGTGTCAGTTGCATCAACCGCTATCAGAGCTCCCTAGAGGTACCGTTGCCAGCCCCGGGAAACCGTCCGCTGGGAAGGTGGTGGGTTCAGTTTTACATCGACGAAGAGCTCGCCTGTACCGTTCTGTTTCGGGTTGAGCCGTGAGGTGGGGCGGACACAGCGCCGTCTCGATGGCAAATTCGATCCCGGGGGTAAGGCAACCTACCGGGATCACCGGGCAAATTAAACCGATAGGAGGTGATGAGAGGGACGCAAGCGAACGACCGTTCACTACATCGGGACAAGGAGGTACCAAATGAGAAAGGTTATGATCGTGGCGGTGGTGTTCGTCTTATTCGGTGCGCTGGTATTGGGAGCGGATGCGGGGAGGATCGTCTGGACCTCTAATCGCGCTGGGGGCAACTGGTTTAACTTGTGGGGGATCGATCCGGACGGTTTAAATGTGATGCAGATAACAACCGACTTCGGGACCGCACTGCATCCTGCGATCTCGCCTGATGGAAAGAAAATCGCGTTTTCTTCGCCCGACACCGGGACGTGGTACATCTATCTGATCGACTCCGACGGCAAGAATCTCGAGCAGTTCACCGACTTCAGCAGCGCCGTCCCGGATTGGTCCCCGGACGGGACTCGTCTGGTGTTCAACTCCGATCACGACGATGAGCCGAAGGATACTCCGGACGTGTGGGCAATGAACGTCGATGGGACCGGACTGACCGAATTTGTGGACAATCCGCCTGTCGCTGACTTCAATCCGCAGTGGTCGCCGGACGGGAAATACATCCTGTTCACGACCGACCGCCATAAGAAGTACGACCTGTACTTGATCGAGCTCGCCACCGGGGAGCTCACCCGACTTACCCCGCTTACGACGAACGAATGGAACGGACGCTGGTCCCCGGACGGGAGCAAGATCGCGTTCGTCTCCGATCGGTTCGGGCAACCGGACCTGTTCATAATGAACATCGATGGGACCGGGATCAAGCGGCTCACTACTTCGAAAGCACGCGACTCCGAGCCAGCCTGGTCCCCGGACGGAACACAGTTGGTCTTCGTGTCCAACCGCACCGGTTATACCGACCTGTGGATCATCAACGCCGACGGGACCGGACTGCACCAACTGACAAACGACAAGGCGATGGATCGGTTCCCCGATTGGGGACCGTAGAGGGTTATTGAGAAGGGAGTGGTGCGGATGAAGGGAAAAGCGGCCTTTCTACTACCTATCGCCCTCACCCTCCCTCTATTGCTCTTCTTTATTGTCAACGCTGACGGGATCGACAAGTTCTCCCTGTGGGACGTAGCGACCGGTTCTCATCTGCGCGGGGCGAACATCTACCAACGCCGGGTGTATCCCGACCTCGACGGCCCGACTTTCATGGGCCCAGGGCCGATCGGGCCGCCCTACACTCAGGAGGACTTCGACCGGCTCGCCGCGATGGGCGCGAATTATGTGAACATCTCATGCCCGGGACTGTTCACCGAGGACCCGCCGTACCGGCTCGACCCGGCGGCGCAGGCGAACCTCGACCGACTCCTGTCGATGATCGCGAAGGCGGACATGTTCGCGGTGATCACCTTCCGCACCGGTCCGGGGCGGAGCGAGTTCTGGGCGTTCTGGGGGGAGGACGATGAGTCGGATCCGGACGACGGATGGTTCCCCCCGCACTACTACAATAACCGGGTGTGGGGGGATCCGGCGGCGCAGGCGGCATGGGCTGAGATGTGGCGCTATACCGCTGCCCGTTATCGTGACAATCCGATTGTTGTTGGCTACGACCTGATGTGCGAGCCGAACGCGAACGAGGTGGGAAGCTGCCCCGCTGGCACCCCGCTCGACATCTGGGACCCAGACGAGTTTTACCGGAGGTACGGAGGGACGACCTACGACTGGAACGCGTTCTTCCCGCAAATCATCGCTGCGATCCGAGCCATCGATCCGGACACCCCGATCCTCGTCGGCGGCATGGCGTACAGCGCGGTCGATTGGCTCTCCTACCTCAAACCGGTCGATGATCCGCGCACGGTTTACACCGTCCACCAGTACGCTCCGATGGCCTACACCCACCAGGAACCGCCGTTGGTGGACACCTATCCCGGTCGGTTCGACGCCGACTGGGACGGGCTCCCCGACCGGGTGAATCGGACGTGGCTGGAGAAGCTGCTGGCTGTAGTGGATGACTTCATGTCGGAGCATCACGTCCCGGTGGCGGTGAACGAGTACGGTCTCATGCGCTGGGAGCCGAACGCGGATCGGTTCATGGACGACGAGATGGGACTGTTCGAACGAATGGGAGTAAATTACGCCCTGTGGCTGTGGGAGTGCTCCTGGCCCCCGTACGCAAGGGAGGTAGACGCGTTTAACTTCCGCCACGGCCCAGATCCGGATAACCACAAAGACATTTTGTCAAACCCTCTCATTGCAGTGATTAGAAAATACTGGGAGCTGAACGCTATCCGTCCGTCGAATATCAGTGAAGGAGATTAATTTCTTCCATCATATGATAGGCTTTTACCAGAAGCATGACGTGCTAGTATAACGAAAGCTTCTAGTGCAGCCAGTTAGTTACGAGATTTCACTGCAAGGAAACTGTGTTCAAATATTCAACCTTTACTGAATGTACACCTCCGATGTATACTAGAAAGGCAAAGGAGGGGATATGTATAGAATATCGTGGCTTTGCGTATTCATTGCGGTTGTATTCATCGGCCTGATCGGTTTAGCGCAGGAACCAGTGGAGACGATTCTTAAGAGTGCTCCTACTCCAAAGGACTATCCTGGAATGGAAGGCGTTTATATGCTGGACGAGGGAATAGACACCTACATTCCCCATGGAATAAGTAGTTATGTTATGCACGAGCGCCTGTGTTTACTTACTCATGAAGGAGTGAAAGACTACGGTGAAGTGCGAATACCGTATGATTCTGCTCTTCAAGAGATACACCTTGACTATGCACGTACGATCACTCCAGACGGACGCGAGGTAATTCCAGATAAATCGGCCATTCATGAGATTACCCCGCCCGAGCTTGAAAACGCTCCTATGTACTCAAGTATCAAATTGTACACAATCTCTATGCCAGCCCTCGAGCCAGGGGCGATTATCGACTACAAAATAACGATCAAGGATAAAAAACCGCTTTCTGCGACTGAGAAGGAGGCCTTTTCCGATATCTGGTATTTTGCTTCAGAACTTCCGGTACAAACGTCACATTATGTAGTTCGAGTCCCTAAAGGCACACAGGTTCACTGGCAGGTTAAGGGGATTAATCTCACGCCCACGATACAAACAGATTCCAATACAGTCACTTATACATTCCTGCGAAACGATATCCCAGCGATCGGATATGAACCGTACATGCCTGACATCGATGCTCTGTCCCCGTTAGTCGTCGTGACTACCTTCAGTAATTGGATGGAAGTTGCAGCTTGGTACAACGGGTTGGCTGCAGACCGTGTTCAAACTAATTCTGAAATCGTTGCTAAAGTGGATGAATTGACCGCTGGGCTGCAAACCCCGTCTGCCAAGATCAGTGCGATCTACGACTTCGTCGCACGCAAGGTGCGTTATGTGGCGTTAGAATTTGGGATTGGTAGTTACCAGCCTCATCCGGCACCGAAGACGTTTGCTAACCGTTACGGCGATTGTAAGGATCAAGCTACTCTTCTTATCACAATGCTGCGGACAGCAGGATTTGACGCTTACCCTGTGCTTCTAAGAGTAGGAGCAGGG
>CAZZJU010000052.1:0-10732 GCA_964654805.1 uncultured Thermotogae bacterium
CGATCGAAGACCCTCTGTGCCCGCTCGAGTTGTTCCCCGAGTCCGGCTCCCGCATCGAGCACGTTCAGCACCTCACCGAGGCGCAGACCGTTATGATCCACCACACATTTATCCCCGGGGGAAAGCGAGATCCCAGCGGCGCTGAAGTACTCGCTGTCACGAGTGAGGTCGAACACCCGCACAAGAACGATCTTATCCCCGTCCGTCACCTTATTCCCCCAAACTTAAGGAAGAAGGAAAGGAGCACCCCTTCTGCCGGACTGTAATCCTCAACGGCCCGGCGTGCCTCCTCCGTCTCGTGGGCGAGTGCAACCAACCGTTCATCCCCAAGGGTGTCCATCAATGCGTTGATTCCGGGGTGAGGTGGAAACAGCCCGTGTCCACACCGCACTGCAGCAAACACTGCCCGTTCAGCACGGGCGAAGAACCGAACAGTGGCCTCCCGCCCCGCTGTCGACACACCGCGAGCCGCTCGCACCGCCTCCACCGGACCATACCGGGCGGTTCGAGCAAGGAGTGCGATCACCGCCTCATACCCCTCTATGGGATCATTACCGACGGCAAGCGCGCATATCTCCTCAGTTTTGGAATTATCGATCTTTTTCCTTACCGCCGCGATCGATCCATCCACATCCACCCGCTCCTCTAACAACGGTGCAAGTTCCTCCCCCGACATAAGCCCGACCAGATAAGCTGCTGTATCACCGGGGTACCCAAGCCCAAGTAGCCGTGATACGAGTTCTTCCGTTCCCGGTGCCGGGAGGCGGACGATCCGGCTGCGGGAGCGGATCGTTGGCAAAAGGTCCTGTGCATCGCTGACGAGGATGACGAATGACAGTTCCCGGCTTGGCTCCTCGAGCACCTTGAGCAGGGCATTCTCCGCCTCGGGGGTGAGCGCCTCCCCGTGCGGGATCAGGCAGACTTTTCTCAAACCCTCCACCGGGGCGAACTGACCGGCCCGAATCACCTCGCGCACCTGTTCGATCCCGATCGATCCCTTCCCAGTTTTGGGAACGAGTTCGATCAGATCGGGATGCACACCGCGGTGGACCAGTTGCACTTGGTGGGAATCACCGCTTATCAGTCGGGAGGCGAGGCGCCGCCCGATCTCGACCCGAGAAATGCCCGGAGGGACTATGACGATCGCCGCGCCGGGTTCGGAGAGAAGGGCTGTCTGTTCCATAACAAAAAGAGTACCACAAACCACGGCACCCTGCTAGAAGACCATCTCCTCGATGAAGTCAGCTATCTCCTCCGGATCGCGCGGAGAGAGAATTTTCACCCCGTCGGGAAGGGCGACGCGAGCGTCGGTTATCACCCCTATTACATCGATCCCACCAGCGAGCGGCTCGGTGCGTAGTTCCCGCGCCGGACGGAACACCTCGATCTTGGGGAACGGCCCGGTTTTCATCCCCTCGATCAGCACGAGGTCGAACCCGACGAACGCCTGCTCGATCGCCCCTTCGATCTCGCCAGCTGGATCGAAGAACAGCGCCGCTCCGTCCTCCCCAATGAGCAGGGTCCTATCCGCCCCGGCGAGCCGGTGGCGGGCGCTGTCGGCGTGCTCGGGAGAGAGGACCGCGGTGTGAGGAGCGTGCTTGACCGTCCCCACCCGGTAACCGCGGGCTTGGAATATCGGGATAAGTTCCTCGATCAACCGCGTCTTGCCGGTCTTCTTGTGCCCGATTATCGAGATCGCTTTCACCTCTTGATCACCCCGATCAGGTCCTCCAGCCCGAGTCGGCGCAGCGTCTCGTCGGTCGGTCCGTACTGGTCGTAGCCGCGGGCTTCGTAATAATCGGCAATCGCCTTTCTCAACTCGTCCGGATCGATAGGTCGACCGGCGCTCGCCCCGCGGGGAAGCGGCTCGTGGAACCGACGCGGAAGTCCGTCCCGGTCGACCGTGTACCCGGCCCGCGCCGCGTGCAGGCGCAAAAGCGCGTAGTTGCGCTCCCCGATCTCAATCATTCCCTGCGGTGTCAGTTCGATCCCGGTCGCTGCAGCAAGCAGGGACCTGACCTGCGGGAGATTGTAGCGATCCCCGGTCTCATGGACGGTAAACGCGCATAGCACGAGCGAGTTTTCGAACGAGCGTAGGTCCTCGTAGATCTTTCCGATCTTAGGCTTGTCGAGCAGGGAGAACCGGTCGTAGGCGCGGTCGATTCCGAGCTCCGGAGTGGGATTGTCAATCTCGATCATTGTGTCGTGGATCCCCTCGAGGTGCGTCGCCCCGCGCGGGCTCGTGGCGTAGGAAAGTCCCATTGCCTGCTTTCCCCGCGGCTCGTGCATCGGGACCTCCACCCCCTTGATCGTCATGGCGAAGTCGGCTCCGAGCTCCGCGGCGAAGTTCGCTAACCCATCGGCGATCTGGTCGCCGATCCCGTCACGGTGTGCGAACTTCTCCACGAGTTCGATTATCTTCTCCCCGTCCCCCCATGGAATCCGCTCGTCGACCAGCCCTTTCTCCGACGCCTCCATGAGGAACGCCACCGCCACCCCGGCGGAGATCGTGTCCAGACCGTAGTCGTTGCACAGCTGGTTGGCAAGAGCGATGACGCGCAGGTCGTCATTCATGCACAGGGAGCCGAACGCGGCCGTGGTCTCGTACTCCGGCCCGCCGAAGACGGGATCGACCTTCCGCCCGGCGTACTCCGTGGCCACCACCCGCTTGCACCGGATCGGACAGCCGGCGCACGTCTCGCGGTCGATCAGGATCGTGTCGTGCAGGCGCTTCCCTCCGATGTCGTCGGCTCGGTCGAACGTTCCTTCCTGAAAGTTCTTGGTGGGGAGGATCCCCATCTCGGATAGCCAGGTGAGTCCCCCCACCGTCCCGTACTCCCCAAAATCTTTCGCCTTGTCGTCGAACATCTCCCGGACATACGCAATTCGCTCGGAGTGAAACCGCGCCGGATCATGAAGGGGCTTCTCCTCCGTTCCGTGCACGATGACTGCCTTTAGGTTCTTCGCCCCCATCACCGCGCCGAGCCCGGGACGGCCAGCGGAACGGGTTATATCGTGCACGATGCACGCCATCTGTACTAGGTTCTCCCCTGCCGGTCCGATCGCCGCCACCCGGGCTCCCGGATGTCGAGCGCGCAGTGTCCGATCGGTCTCCCCGACCCCCTTCCCCCACAGATCGTCTGCCGGGAGGATCTCGGCTTTACCACCGATCAGAGCGATGTACACCGGGGAATCGGCCCGACCGCGGATGATCAGCCCGTCGTAACCGCTCCGGCCGAGTTCATGGCCGAAGTAGCCGCCGACGTAGGAGTCGATGACCGAACCGGTTTTCGGAGACAGCCCGAGGACTGTATGTCTCCCCGCGCCCATCAGCCCGGTGCCCTGGAACGGCCCGGTGGCGAAGACGATGATGTTCTCCGGCGATAGGGGATCCTCCCGACCGGTCAGCTCCTTGAGCAGGATCCGGGCTCCAATTCCCCTTCCCCCGAGGTGAAGGCGATACCACTCATCCGGGATCTCATACTCCCCTATCTCCCGCCGCGTTAGATCGATATCCAAGTATTTTCCGAACACACCGTCCATAATCCTCCCCCTTTCCGCTTCATTTTATGGATAGGGCTCGACCACTGCCAGTTTGCCTCAGCTCGCCGTCTGCCGGTAAATTGTCCTTACCAAAGAAAAGGAGAGGTGAAGGGATGAGAACTCTTTCCTCCGTACTTTCCGAAACCGCGGCGAGGTTCCCCGATCGTCATGCGATCCGCTATCAGGGCGAGACGATAACCTACAAGGAGTTGGATGACCGGGTCGACCGACTCGCCCGCGGGTTGATCGAGCTCGGGGTGGAGAAGGGGGACAAGGTCGGGCTGTGGATGCCGAACCTCCCGGAGTGGGTGATCGCCTACTTCGCCGTCGCGCGGATCGGCGCGGTCGTGGTCCCGATGAACACCCGCTACAAACCGCACGAGGTGAGCTACATCCTCGGTAACTCCGAGGCGACGACGCTGTTCATGGTCGATTCGTTCGTCGGGATCGATTACCTCAAGATGATCGACGAGGTACGAAAGGATCTTCCCGGGCTGCGCAACGTGATCGTCCACGGGAGGACCGGAGAGGGGATGCGCGCGTTCTCCGCGGTCGAGTCCCTCGGGGAAAAGCTCCTCGGGGACGAGGTGCTGGAGGCGCGGGAGAAGAGCTGCGATCCGACCGAGAACGTGTTCATCCTCTACACCTCGGGTACAACCGGGAACCCGAAGGGCGCAATGCTCTCCCATCACAACATCGCGAAGAACGCCGAGCAGGTGACAGAGGTCTTGCACACGACCGAGAAGGACGTCTTCCTCCTCGCCGTCCCGTTCTTCCACTGCTTTGGCTGCGTCATGGGAATCACCGGCGCGGTCACCTGGGGGGCGAGTATCGTCCCGATGCCGATCTTCAAGGCGAAGGAGGCGCTCGAACTCGTCGAGCAGGAAAAGGTGACAATCCTCTACGGGGTCCCGACGATGTTCGTGTTGGAGCTTGAGGAATACCGGAAAGGGAAGGCCGATGGCTCGCGCTACGACGTGTCGTCGCTTCGCACCGGGATCATGGCTGGGGCGCCGTGTCCGGTCGAGGTGATGCGCGGGACGATGGAGGAGCTCGGGTGCAACGTCTCGATCGCCTACGGCCTGACCGAGGCCTCGCCTGTCATCACCATGACCCGGTTCGACGATTCCCTGGAGCGGCGTGTGGAGACGGTCGGGCGGCCCTTACCCGGAATCGAGGTGCGGATTGTCGACGACGATCACCTCCCGCTTCCGCCCGGGGAGATGGGCGAGCTTGCCTGCCGCGGCTACAACGTGATGATGGGCTACTACAAGATGCCCGATAAAACCGCCGAGGCGATCGACTCCGCGGGCTGGCTCTACTCCGGCGACCTCGCCACAATGGACGAGGAGGGGTACGTGCGGATCGTCGGGCGGAAGAAGGACATGCTGATCACCGGCGGGTTCAACGTCTACCCGGCCGAGATTGAGGAGTACCTGTTCACCCATCCCAAGGTACAGAACGTCTCCGTGGTCGGGGTCCCGGACGACGTGATGGGCGAGGTGGCGATCGCCTACATCATCCCGCGGGAAGGGGTCTCGATCGACCCGCAGGAGATCGTCGACTACTGCGCCGGAAAGATCGCCAACTTCAAGGTCCCGAGGTATGTTGAGATCGTCGACGAGTTCCCGATGACTCAATCGGGAAAGATCCAGAAGTTCCGGCTGCGCGAGATGGCCAAGGAGGCGTTAAAAGCGGGAAAGCTCACCAAGCTTAAGCCGAGCAAGCGGTGATCTCATTGATCTCTGCGTGTGTTACTGAGGTCTAAGATAAGAAGCCATTGCCAGTTGAAGACGAGGGTCAGGTTCGTCAGCGTCAGTGTGAGTGTGAGAGAACTGTTGGATAGCAATACCCGCCCCCCTGCTCCCGCACGTTCATCTCAACCCCGCCCTCATTGCCGGACAATTACACCACGCACTTGGACTCTAACATGTATTCTTACTATGATCTCATCCAAAGGAGGTTCGCATGCATAGGTCGATCTTTCACAGGCGAACGGCCGTGCTCGCATGTGCACTGCTTCTAGTGATTGGTGGATCGGTTGTGGTCTACGCAGGGACGTTTCGGATGCTGTCCCCCGTTCAGAGTGATCAGTTGTTCTACTCGGACGCGAACATCACGATCTCGTTCACAATGAGGCCAGGGAAGTATGGCATTTGGTGATGGGGTCAGGTCTTGCGTTCCAACACTAGGGTTTACTGATTACTACTATCTCCTAGCTGGGTGTACTGGAGGTACTCGAAGCCTGGAATCTCGCAAAGCTCAAGCCAAGCAAGCGGTGAGATCGCTCATCAGCAATGGTTGCACAAGCCCTGTAAACAAAAATGTTCACTGAGCAGGAAGGGGTGGCCACATTGGCCACCCCAGCCAAGCAACAAAGAGGAGGGTTGATGCAACCGTAACAGTCAGCCAGACACGGTTAACACCGGTACAACTTGGCAACCTTTAACTTCCCAGATCAGAATCTTGGCAGTTACCCCGCCAGTCGCGTTGAAGTCGACTGGGCCGGATACCCCTTCGTAGTCGATTTCCTTCCCCGCCTTGAGCAGCGCGACTGCTTTCGCCCACTCTCCGTAGTAGATCTTCTCCCCGGGCGGGTTGGCCACCGCGCGCAGGTTGTCGCGGATCGCCTCTCCGGTCGCCTTCCCGGCGCGCTCGATCGCCAGGGCGACCAGTATCGCCGCATCGTAGGCCTGGTAGTAAAACGGTGGGACGTTGACTGAGCCGAACTTCGCCGTAAAGTCGGCGTTGAACTGATCCACACGGAAACCCGTTCCCGCTGGCGCGGTCCCAAATGCTCCCTCGATTGGCCCAGGCTCATCAGCGGAGGGGCATCCCGGTCCTGGAGCTACTTCCTTGCCCGTCATCGACGAGCTGAACAGAAACTTTCCTTTGTAACCAGCTTCGATCGTCTCCACGATCTGCTTACGCCCGTCGACTGCGTAGGATATCAGAAGGAGGGCATCGGGATTGCTCGCAATTGCCTTCTCGATCTCGCTCCGGTACGATGGTTTGTTCTGATCGTATGGCACCAGAGCGTTGACCTTACCGCCGTAGCGTGTATAGTTCTTGGTGAACCCGTCGGCCAGGTCCTTGCCGTAGGCGTTGTTGACGTAGATTATCGACACGGTGGCATAATTAAGGAGCCGCGCCAACCGGGCCAGGACCTTCCCCTGGACGTCGTTCGATACGATTGTGCGGAAGACATAGTCGTTGTCGTCCAACGCGGATATGGCTGCCGAGACGGAGACTGGTGAGATAAGGACCACTTCGGCCGGGATGGTGACGCTGGAGACGGCGAGCGTTACTCCACTGGAGAACGCTCCAATGATCGCGGGCACACGATCTAATTCCACCAACTTCCGCGCCGCGTCCCGGCCGACATCTGGAGAACTCGCCGTGTCCCGGACCACGAGATCGAGCTTCTTTCCCAGAACCCCGCCAGCGGCATTGATCTGTTCAACCGCGAGCTTGGCCCCATTGATGATCGGTGGTCCGTACGGGGCGATCGCTCCGGAGAGCGGTACTAACGCTCCGATTTTTATCTCATCCGCTCCGATCGCGATCACACACGCGATCGATAATGCCAACAGAAACACAGCTACTCGCTTCATTCTTACCTCCTGAAGTTGAATTTTTTGTTTTACTTTGGTTGTAAATGTGAATTCTTTCATCACCTCCTTGCAATAAAAAAAGACCACAGGTTTACCCTGTAGTCCGAAACAGTCCGCCTCAGCTCCGCCATATAATAGCTGGAGCTAGACGGACGGATGCATCATCATGCCGGCGAAAACGCAAACAGAGGAAGGCTCGACGCTGTACTGACTAACTAGCGGTATTCTTCCTCTCGCGTTCATGACGCTTTAAAATAACACAGCCTCACACTGTTGTCAAGGCCCACCAATTGCCAGTGGGGGACCTTCGTGGCCAACTTTTCTTGACAGATCGCCTCCGTCTATCTATAGTCAAGGTTATCCGGGTCCATAGCTCAGCGGCAGAGCAACCGGCTCATAACCGGTCGGTCCCAGGTTCGAATCCTGGTGGACCCACAGATGGATAAATTATTCGTCTATGTGGAGGGCGTGGCGCGCGGTGAACCGGGCGAGGCCGGGATCGGAATTGCAATCACCGACAAGGACGGAAATGTAATCGAAGAGGTCTCGCGGATGATCGGCCGGGCGACCTCGGAGGTTGCTGAATACCGCGCTCTGCTTGAAGGATGCAAAGCCGCCATTCCTTACTCCCCGAATTCGGTGATCTTCTTCACCGCCCACCAGCGCCTCGCCAACCACATCAACGGGATATTCTCGACGCGAAAGCCCCACCTGAAACACCTGGCCGAGATGATCATGGGGCTGCTGGATGCGTTCCCCCAATGGCGGGTGAATTACATCGACCGCGACACTAACCGCCTGGCACACCGCCTGGTGGAACGGGCGTTCCACAACCGCGTACAGGCGAAGATGACCCGGGAACGCCTGGAGATGCGTCTCCTCGCCCGCACCGCCACCCTGAGCGACGAGGCAATGGAGAAGCTGATCGAGTACGCCGACCGATTACAGGGGGAGTGAAGTGCGCCTTGTTCTGCAGCGGGTGAGCCGCGCTGCTGTCCGTGTTGCTGGAGAGACGATCGCACAGATCAACACAGGATTTCTGATTCTAGTCGGGATCGGAGCTGGCGACGCATCGGTCGATCTGCACCGGATCGCGCGTAAGGTGGTGGAGCTCCGTGTGTTTGAGGACGAGGCCGGGAAGATGAATCTGTCCCTGCGAGACATTGGCGGCGAGATCCTGGCTGTATCCCAGTTCACCCTGTACGCCGATATCCGGAAAGGCCGCCGCCCGAGCTTCACCGCCGCAGCACCGCCGGAGGAGGCGGCGCCGCTGTTCGACGCGTTCGTCGCCGCGCTGCGCGAGGAAGGAATCCCGGTGCAAACCGGCCGGTTCGGGGCGAAGATGGAGGTTGAGCTGGTGAACGACGGGCCGGTGACGATCATTCACGAGGTTGCGGGCGAACCGGGTAACGGCTAAACTTTGGCCTCTGGAACGGATCATATGACTCAGGAGGAGAAATGGCTGTACCGAAATACAGAACTTCACGGGCGAAAGCGCGCGCGCGGCGGACGCACCAGCGCATGCGGGTCCCGGCGATCACCGAGTGCCCGCATTGTCACGAGCCGAAGCTTCCCCATCGCGCCTGCCCCCACTGCGGCTATTACAACGGAATGGAGATCATCGAGATAAAGGAAGAGGAGGAATAGACTGAGGTCTATTTCTCCCTTCCCTTCTTTTCCTTCTTAAGATTCGCTTTAATCCGCTTCTTCTCAAGCTTTTCCTGCGCTTTAATCCTCTTTTTCTCGAGCTTGAGCTGAGGGTCTTCTGTGCCGCTCCGCCCGATATTACGTGCCGCTCCACCGCGGCTGCGGTTGATAATCCTCTCCGCGAGGACGCGGCCGAAATGGCCAATGAATCCAGCGGCAAGCACAGCCAGTACCCATCTGAGGATGTTCCATACTTCTTTCCAGTTCATCATGATTATGTTAGCCTGCTGATCTCGATTGAACAACTGCCTTCTCCCACAGCAGCTTTTATAGATGTACCCTGGGTAAAGGCAGGCAAAATGGTATCACAGTTAGTGAGTATCTTTTCTTCGCATTTTCGGATTCATGTCTTTATCATTAAGACAACGTATGTTAAGCACAAACTATGCGAACTGTATCGATACGCACTGTCTCCCGCGGAAACGTGATAGAAGATTGTTTCTGCCCGAAAGCACAAGCCTAGCCCATCGCCAGCTGTCGTTATCGTTCCTGGTTGTGTGGACCATCGGCACGGTGAAGTACCACGTCAAGGCTATCCCCGGCTACCCGTATATCGTCAGGGCTGGTACTGGTAAGGAGGAATATTCGGGTGGGATATTTTTTCTTCAACATACCAAGTCAACTTCCAGCAGCACAAACGCATTGATCTTTGAAAAAGTAACAACTGGGTGATCGAGGGCAATCCTCGCTCCACGAGTTAGGTCTGTCCAACCAAGTGGCTGACATTGTGCCCGGAAGATTCTATGTCGAGCTGATCATTGTAGATAACACCTACATCGTGATTCTCGCTGCCTTGACACAAAACCGCGTATCTTTTAACATCGGGATACTCGGGTCGTTAGCTCAACTGGCAGAGCAACGGACTCTTAATCCGTCGGTTGCAGGTTCGAGTCCTGCACGACCCAGAGAAGTGGGTCGTTAGCTCAGGGGTTAGAGCACCTGACTTTTAATCAGGGAGTCGCTGGTTCGAATCCAGCACGACCCATCCCGAAACTGAATGTCCGTCCCCATCATCTAGCGGCCTAGGATACCGGGTTTTCATCCCGGCGGCAGGGGTTCAAATCCCCTTGGGGACGCTTGAAAGAGAGTTTGCGCAGAGCGCGGGCTGAATTTATAATGGGCGAGTAGCTCAGCTGGGAGAGCATCCGGCTTACATCCGGAAGGTCACAGGTTCGAGTCCTGTCTCGCCCAGCGGTATGGTTTCACGGGGGCGTGGTCTAGTCTGGTCTAGGACGCTGGATTGTCACTCCAGAGATCGCCGGTTCAAATCCGGTCGTCCCCGCCACAGAGCCGAGGTAGCTCAGTTGGTAGAGCACGGCCCTGAAAAGGCCGGTGTCCCCAGTTCGAATCTGGGCCTCGGCACCAGGCTTTCCCTTGACGGGGGAGGGTTCTATCCGCTATCTTAATCGATGAGGGGCGTCAGATGAACGAAAATCCCATGACCGTCTGGGAGAGCATCCTTTCTGGTTTACAGCAGGAGATCCCACGCGCAAGTTTTGAAACTTGGTTCAGGGAAACCCGTCCTTTACGGATAGAAGACAACACCTTAGTGGTCGCGGTCCCGGATAGCTTCACTAAAGGCGGTATAGAACGCCGTTATCGTGATTTGCTCGATCGCCTTGGAAAGAAGATGGGCGGGAACGGGTTTCGTATAGACCTGGAGATAGTTCCACAGGAGAGTGATGACCTTGCACCGCCTGTGATCCATAAAAGCAGCATCAGCACTCCATTGTTGGGAGATACTCTTCCGCTCAATCCCGATTATACTTTCGATCAGTTCGTGCGCCCGAAGAACAACCACCTCGCTTATGCAGCAGCGATGCCGGTCGCTGACGCACCAGGAAAGGCGTACCATCCATTCTTCCTAT
>CAZZJU010000053.1:0-10683 GCA_964654805.1 uncultured Thermotogae bacterium
GATGTACACATTGGTGTATCCGAGGGGGCAGAAGTAGGTGGCCGGTTCCTCATGGTATTTCGCTATGTATGCATCCCAGAAGTGCTTGCTCACCGGGTTGACGTTCTTCATGGACGGGGCCCACATCCCGTACAGAACTACATCATTAGCTAGGGGAGACTTGCCGAAACCGACTGGCCAACCCGGGGGGGATCCGACGAAGATGGGCGGCTCGAATCCAATTGCCTTCGCTTGCTCCATAATAGGGAGTGCATCCGCACCGTATCCAATCCATAGGAACAGATCAGGGTTCGCTGCTTTAGCATGCTGTAAAACAGCAGTGTAATCGCCTCCCCCGAGGGCCGCGCTCTTGAACGATTCACCAGAGACCGCCCAATCCTTAAATGCAGCAACAGTCCCCTGGTACGAAGTGGTCCCAAACGCTCCATCCTCGTAGGCGACAAACACTTTGTGAATATGGATGTTCGGATATTTGTTCACAATGTCCGTCCAGCCCTTTACATAGCTCTTTCCTTGCAAGTAATCCCATGGATGCAGATGGAAGTACCAGTCGCATCCTTTCAGAGCGTTCTCACAAATATGTGAGGCAGCCCCAGCCCATACCGTAATCTTTTGGTACTTTTTGAGGATTGGAATTTCGCCCATATGTACACCACTTGACATCCCGCCTATGAGGATGTCAACCTTATCCACTGTTACCAGTTTCTCTATCGCCGCTGCTCCCTTGGCAGGGTTGAACTCGCTGTCCATCACGATAAGTTTGAGCGGACGACCGAGGACTCCACCAGCAGCGTTGATTTCGTCAACCGCCAATTGCATTGCCTTGGTCATCTGGGCACCGGTGATATCGCCCAGCGGATTGACCGCCCCGAGCTTGATTGGGACGGTGGACTCGTCCGCCGCAACCAGGAATACCGCTCCGATGACCAACACTATGGTGAGAAGAGGGAGCAATACCCTTCCCGAGACTTGCCATTTTATACTCATCTTGACCTCCTGTTTTTACTGAATTGGACCTTACACTCCGGTCTGCCTATGTTCTCCTCTAACACCACCTCCTTATTGCCACGCCACTCTTCCTGGCGCTGATTGTTTTGTTAGAAAACCTAAAATCAACGTAAGGAATTCCTCTGCTTTCTCCAGGAACGCCCCGTGTCCTGCCTCCGGGATCACCACAAACTCGGATCCTTTGATCCTTTCGTGCATTGCCCGCATCAGCTCCACCGGCGTGATGATGTCATCCTCGGCGCCGATGAGTAAAGTCGGAATGGTGATCGTCTCTAACTCCTGTGGGGAGACCCGGAAGTTCCGGGTGCTGTGCGACAGCCTGATGAACGCCTCGAACCACTCCTTGGTGAGCATCTCCTGGAACATCTCCTGCCGCTCGTGGAGCATGTCCAGCGCCCGGGCGTAGAAGGAGCGGGAGTAGATAAACGGAATGGCGAGCTTGAAGAACTTCTCTCCGGCGTTCAGCTCCGCTGCGACCTCCCACGCTTTACCGATCTCGCTCAGATGGTTGGTTATGTAGTTGTTCGTATTGGGGAGGATGAGGCTATACAACCGGTTTTGGTGGGCGAGGGTGAACTTCAGCGCCACCTGTCCGCCGTACGACAGCCCAAGGAGGTGAACCTTGGAAAGCCCCAGCTCGTCCAGTAAGGCCAACACGTCACCGGCGTGTATGTCAAGGTCGTATTCCTCGGACATGCGGGAGGAGCGCCCCTGATCCCGGAAGTCCATCAGTATCAGCTGGAATCTTTGCGATATCACCGGCACCAAATAGGCCCAGCTGATGGTGTTCATCATAATCCCGTTTAAGAAGAGAATGGGGGCTCCTTCCCCGTGGACTTCGTAGTAGATCCTGGCTCTGTCCTTTGTCTCTAGAAATGCCATCTCGTCATCCCTCCTGGATGTTTTTGTTCCGCCGGGTCGTTTTCAACCGCCCGTCCCGCAGCTGCTCTTCCATCAACCGCGGGAAGTAATCGTGGGAGAAACACGTGGAGAACTGTTCCGCCTCCACGTCGAGACCTTGGTCCAACGGGAGCTTCTGCGCCGCGTAGGCCGCGCGCTTTGCCGCCGATAGGGCGTACTGCGGGCGGAGCAGGATCTTACTGAGCAACTCCTCGCATCGGTTCAGCAGCGCATTGTGTGGGGCGGTGCGGTGGATCAGCCCCATGGCCAGCGCCTCCTCCGGTGTGTAGAGGTGGCCAGTGAGGATCATCTCTATCGCTCTCCCCATTCCGACAACCCGGGGCAGGCGCTGCGTGCCGCCCCCGCCGGGGATCAGCCCCACCTTCACCTCCGGCAGGCCGATGCGGGCGTTCTCGCTTGCTATCCGAATGTCGCACGCCAACGCGAACTCAAGCCCGCCGCCGAAGCATAGCCCGTTGATCGCTGCTACGAGGATTAACGGGCTGGCTTGCATGCGCTCGAACAGCCCCTGGATCCGTTTGGAGAAGTCCCGCGCCTCAGCAGGAGAGAGCTCCATCATTTCCACCCCGTCGGCCCCCCCGATGAAGTACTCATCCCCCCCGCCGGTGTAAACTACGGCGCGGGTGGTGCGCCTCTCCAGGTACTCCAGATGGCAAGCCACCTCGTCGATAAGCTCGGAGTCGAGGGAGTTGCGATCCCTCGGACGGTTGATCTGCGTCCAGCATATCCCGTCCGATTCGTGGGCGATCAAGTGCGGAAACCGGTCTTGCATCGTGCCTCCTTTAGATGACCAATCCTCCGTTGGGGCTGAACACCTGGCCGGTGAAGAAATCGGCGGCCGGGCTCACGAGGAACGCCACCAGACCGGCGATTTCCTCCGGAGTGCCGAATCTTTTGAGAGGCGTTTGCTTCAGGATGCGCTCCTTGAACTTGGGATCGATCTTATCGAGCATCGGCGTCTCCACGTATCCGGGCGCGATCACGTTCGCACGGATGTTGTAGCGCGCCACCTCCCATGCTAGCGTCCTGGTCAACTGGATGACTCCCCCCTTGCTCGTGCTGTAGTGGAGGGCACCCGGGGTGGGAGTGAGCCCTGCCACTGAGCTGAAGTTGATGATCCGACCGGTCCGGTGCTCCTTCATCCACCGCACCGCCGCCCGGCAGCAGTAGAACGTCCCGTCCAGGTTGATTTCTAACATCCGCCTCCACTGCGCATCGGTCATATCCTCGATGAACACCGTTGGATCGAGGATCCCGGCCGCGTTTACCAGCACGTCCAGCCGTTCGGTACGCTTTCTCAGCCGGTTGAACAGCTCTTCCACCTGGGCGCTCTGAGAGACGTCCAGCCGGAACCCAGCCGCCGTGCCATTGTCTCGGGTTACCTCGGAGGCGACTGCCTGCGCCCGCTCAGGGTTGATATCCGCGATGAACACGTCAAACCCGCTGCGCCCCAGTTCCTTGGCCACGGCACGCCCCATCCCCGATCCGCCTCCGACAACGAGAGCGGTCCTACAATCCTCGGTGCGCATTGCTCCCTCTCCCAATCCTAGAGATCGCGGAACAGTTCATATGCCTTCTTCGATTTCTCTGTGGGGAAGATCACCGTTTGGTCTGAGGCGATCTGATCGAGGATACCGCGCACTACCTCCTCTGGTGTGTCCATGCGGTCCCGGATCTTCTCAATCATCCCCGACATCCTCTGCGCCCCGATACTCGACTGATAGAAGTCGGTGTACACGAGCTGAGGGCAGACCACTTTGGCGATGATACCGGTGTCCTCAAGGTCGCGGCGCAATCCACGGGTGAACCCGACTACCGCGTGCTTTGCGGCGACATACGGGGTCACGTTGGCAGAATGGGCGACAACCCCGCCGATGGAGCCGATGTTGAGGATGAGTCCGGAGCCCTGCTGTTTCATGACCGGGAGCACGAGCTGGGTGAGGAAGAAGACGGCAAATACGTTGACCTCGAACAGGCGGCGGAGGTCCTCTTCGCTTGTTTCCTCGATCGGCCCGTACATCCCTATCCCGGCGTTGTTGACCAGGATATCGATTCTCCCCCACCGCCGGAGTGTTTCCTCCACCAGGGTCTTCCGGTCCTTGTCCTGCGTGACGTCGCACCGGACACAGAGCGTCTCGTGCACGCATTCGCGTGCGAGCTTGTGAAGCTTCTCACGACGTCGGGCGGCCAGCGCGACGAGCGCCCCCTGTTCGGAGAGGGCACATGCCAGAACCGCGCCGATCCCTGAGCTCGCACCGGTGACGATAGCGACTTTATCGTTAAGATTCATGGACTAGTTTTGCTCCCTTCCTACGGGATCAACCCTCCATCGACGCTCAGCACCGTGCCGTGGATGTAGTCCGATTCGTCCGAAGCGAGGAACAAGTAAGCATTAGCGATATCGCGCGGGGTCCCCAGCCGTCCGAGGGGAGTCTTCTCCCGCATCATCGTGAGCACCTTTTTCGGCACCCCGCTCGTCATCTCCGTCTGGATGAACCCGGGGGCGACCGCGTTGACATTAATCCCTTTCCGTCCGAGCTCGCGCGCCCAGACCTTGGTCATCCCGATGATTCCCGCCTTGGTTGCCACGTAGTTCGTCTGACCGAAGTTGCCGTACAGGGCGACGACTGAGGCCACGTTAATGATCTTTCCTTTTCCTTGATCGATCATGACCGGAGCGACCGCCTGCGTCATGTTGAACGTCCCCTTCAGGTTGACCTTGACCACAAGGTCGAAGTCTTCCTCCGACATCTTCACCAGACGCGCGTCACGAACTATCCCCGCATTGTTGACCAGGATATCAATGTGTTGGAACCTCTCCACCGTCTGCTCGACCGCGCGGTTGCAGCTTTCACGGTCGGTGACGTCCACCTTGACGAAGATAGCATCGCCTTCGGCGTTCTTGATCTCGTCAGCCGTTTCCTGACCGGAATCGACCACGTCGCAGATCACGACCTTCGCGCCTTCGCGGGCGAACAGGACGGCCGTCTCGCGCCCGATCCCGCGTGCGGCACCGGTAATGACAGCAACCCTATCCTTTAACCGCATGTCATTCCCTCCTTTTGTTACACCCATCTGAACAGCGCAGTCGAGAGAACGAACCCGGCTCCCGAGGTGCAGAAGGCGACCAGATCCCCCTTCTCGATCTTGCCCTGTTCAAGCGCGTCGTATAGCGCCATGAACACGGAAGCGGAACCGGCGTAGCCGAACTTGTCCGCCACCCAGTGTGTTCTCTCCATCGGCATGTCCAGCGCCTCCAGCGTCGCCCGGACCGTGGCCAGCTCTACCTGGTTCATCAGTACTAGTTTGAGATCGCTCGGCGTGTATCCGACCTGGCTCATTGTCTCCCGGAGGAGCTTGGGCCAACGGATAAGGTTGAAATCGGGGGGGACGCGGTGGCCGTTCTCATGGAAGCGCAGGTAGTGCCGCTTGCGTTCCACCATCTCGCGGGTCACCGGACGCGCGGTTCCTACGTATATCCCGTACGTGTCCCAGTAATCCCCCTCGGTCATCATCTTCGATGCCAGGTAGCCCGGACCGTCCGCCGGGGTGAGCACTACCGCTCCGGCGCCGTCGCTGAATAGCATCCCCAACACTTTGGATGCCGACTCGTGGTACGGGCTCCAGTCGAGCCACTTGGTCATCCCATATGCGCCGATCACCACCACGTTGTTGATTGACGGGTCGAGCGCGATGTAGTGTGAGGCGATGCCCAGGGCTATCGTCTCATCAGTGCATGCGGCGTTGATGTCGAACGAACCAGCATTAACCGCGCCCAGCTTGTGTTGGACGATCGCTGAGGTGGGAGGGGTGACGAAGTCCGGGGTGTCGGTGGCGAGGATGATCAGGTCCACGTCCTTCGGGGAGAGTCCCGCTTGGTCGAGCGCGTTTCGCGCCGCTTGGACGGCCATGTCTGACGTTGCCTCATCGGCAGCGGCACGGTAGCGGACCCCAATCCCCTTATCTTGCAGGTAGACCTCCACGTCGTAATCCATCAGCGCTGCGAGTTCGGCGTTGGTGATCCGTTCGGTAGGGAGATACATCCCCACTCCAGCGATTTTGGCGAAAGAAAACGGTTTTGGCATTTATCTACTCCTTGGATGGAAATACAAGGACGATGGTCGCTCGGCCGTCCGGCAGTATCTCGGGCCGGGGCACCAGTTCCATCCCCACCCGCAGCTCTTTCCGGGGGATCCCTGGAATCCAACCGAGCACGCGGACTCCGTTCGCCAATTCCACGATTCCCACCGGTGCGGGATGGTACTCGTAGTTTGCGAACGGAGCGGCGTTAGAAAGATCGGGCGTGAAGTGTTCCGGCGGGACGAAAATCGCGGTGAACGAGATCAGCTTTCCCGTCCCGTTCAGCTCTATCCACTCTATCTGGTCGGACAGACAACGGGAGCAATCATGCCGGGGCGGGTAGTAGATCCTCCCGCACTCCTTGCATCTGGTGGCAAGGATCACTCCGCGTTCAAGGCCAGCGACGAACTCACCGATCTTTGTGTGCTCAACGAGGAGCGAGAAGTCTCTGAATTCCATGGATAACTCCTTAGTCGCGTCTGAAGATGTGCACCACGGAATGCTGTCCGTTTCCCCCGACGTTGTGCGACAGGCCGATCCGTGCATCAGGGACCTGTCGACCGGGATCGGCCTCACCGCGCAGCTGTTTGGTGATCTCCACTGCCATCGCCACTCCGGTGGCTCCGATTGGGTGTCCCTTGGACTTTAGTCCACCGTCCACGTTCACCGGGATGTCGCCGCCGATGTAGGTCCTTTTCTCCTCGATCATCTTTCCGCCCTCGCCTTTCTTGCAGAAGCCAAGATCCTCGTAGGCCACGATCTCGGCGATGGTGAAACAGTCGTGCACCACTGCGACGTCTACGTCGCGGGGTTCGATGCCTGCCATTGTGTACGCCTGATGAGCTGCCTCGACTGTGGCGTCGATGGTCGTCAGGTCGCGCCGGTCCATCAGGGACAGGGTGTCAGTTCCTAAACCCACGCCCGTAATCCACACCGGGTCCTTTTTGAACCGCTTGACCAACTTCTCGGACACGAGAACGACCGCGGCCGCTCCGTCGGATATGAGGCAGCAGTCATAGAGCTTGAGCGGGTCGGCGACCGTTCGCGAGAGCATGGCCTTTTCCAGGGTTATCTCTTTGCGCATGTGGGCGTAGGGGTTTAACGCTCCATAGTGGTGGTTCTTGACTGCCACCATTCCGAGCTGTTCCTCGGTGGTCCCGTATTTCGCCATGTGGGCGCGTGCGATGAGCGCGTAATAACCGGGGAACGTCATTCCGAACGGGTACTCCCAGATGAAATCCCCTGCTCGCCCGAGAACATCGGTTACCGCTGCGGTTGAAAGCTCTGTCATCTTCTCCGCTCCGACGACCAAAACGACGTCCGCGAGCCCAGAGGCGACGGTCATCCAACCCGCACGAACGGCCATGCTCCCTGAGGCGCATGCCCCTTCGACGCGGAAGCTCGGTTTGGGATAAAATCCTAGGTAATCGACGACCTGTGACGACGGCTGTAACGCGAAACTGAGCTCGTCCGATGCGACACTGACGACCATCGCTCCGACGTCATCCAGTGTAATCCCGGCGTCGTTGAGGCTCGCCTTCACTGCCTCGAACGCAAGTTCCCGGAGTGAAGCGTCGGAACGTTGTCCAAACCGGCTTTGCCCGATGCCGATAATCCCCACCTTATCCATCATCCCTCCCTCCTACCGGGGCTGCCTCTCTTGATAAAATGACACCTGATTCAGGTCTCACTCTAGCATAAATCACCCGTTTGTGTCAACCCCTATCGGCAAGATCGCGTTGCTTGAGCTCCGCATAGACGATTAGCTCCGGAATATGAGAACGCGTCCTGTGATGCGCGGTCCACAGCTCGTTATTGTCTCCTTGAGGGTATTTTCGTATCCTCTCACCCATGCGGATGATATTGGGATGGAACCGGATTAAGTGCGTAAGTTCGAGAGTCAGGTGCTTCAACACGGGGGAATCCCCCATCGCCGAGGGAGCGGCTTCGGGATATGGCTCACAAAACGGTCGGACGTAGCTCTCCTCGTTCCCGGAAAGGGAATAGCACGCAGGAACGCCTCCTTCGCGCTGCGGAACAGACGTTCAGCGAGCTGGGCTATCATGACGCCTCGGTTGCGGCGATCTGCCGGCGGGCAGGCGTGGCACACGGCACGTTCTACCGTTATTTCACCGGCAAAGAAGCGATATTCATCCACCTGATTGAGGAGTTCGGGGAGAAGCTCCGCACACAGATCGAGGAGGCAGTGGGGGCGGCAGGTTCCGCCACCGAACAGCTCCTCGCGAGTTATCGCAGCATACTGGACTTCGTCGGCCGCTATATCGCCCTGTACAACGTCCTGCGTGAGGCGGAATTCCTCCAAATGGGGATTCACCGCCGCTTTCACTCAGATATTGCTGCGCCCCTGCAACGGACGCTGCAGGCGGGGATGGAAGAGGGCGAGTTTCGTCCCATCGATCCGGACGTTGTTTCGTATGCCTTGCTGGGGATCGTTGAGTTCATTGCTCTCCGCTACATTATTTGGGAGCAAAACGGGCTGAATGAAGAGGTCCTGCGAACCATCGATGAGTTGATCCTCCACGGAATCGATACAGGGAAGCCCATAGATTTTCACCGGGATGTCGCCGCTTCCCGCCGAAAGGTGGCGAATGATGTAGCGCCTGGTGCACCAAAGGGCGGGGAAGCTACGCGACAAGCGCTCCTCAATGCCGCCGAGCGGCTGTTCGGCGAAGCCGGATTCTACAAGACACGGATCTCCTCCATCACCTACGTGGCCGGAGTGGCCCAGGGTACGTTCTACCTCTATTTCCCCAACAAGGTAGCGGTGTTCGTCGAGCTGATACGGGAGATAAACCAGCGGTTCCGCGCCGAAGAACGGAATGTCATCTCCGGACTGACCGACCGGAGGGAGATCGAGCGGGAAGGGTTTCGGACCTTCTTCCGGTTCATAAGCCGCCATCGCGGTGCCTATCGCATCATCCGCGAGGCGGAATTTGTTGACGAGGAGGTCGGGCGCTGGTATTACCAGAGACTCGCCCAGGGATATGTGCGTGGCCTGCAGCGGGGGATGGTGCAGGGAGAGGTGCGCGAACTGAACCCCGAGGCTCTCGCCTATGCCCTGTTGGGAGCAGGACATCTCATCGGCCTACATCAGCTGTTTATCAAGGGGCATGAGGAGATGCCCGCGGCCGTCCTGGATGCATTGCTGGACTTCATTATGCGCGGGCTTTGCCCGCTGGCGTAGTTCCCTCCTATAGGGGTTGACAGGAAGTCTATCCTGCACTAAAGTGATACCTGAATCAGGTGTCATATTTGAGGTCGGAGGGGTTTTGGGAGAACCCTACCGACCTGGACTTTTGGGAGGTGATTCCGCGCCGATAAGTTGGTGCTCTAGGTGCACTCGAGATTCCAGATGGACGACCGCTGTTGGCTGATAGGGCACCAACGGGGATGTGTTGCAGGTGAAGTGCTGTTAGGCTAGTATCTATAAGGGTTTCAAACATTAAAGCGAGGAGGTTTAGAAGTGTCGGAACCGATCAAGTGGGTGAAGAAGGATCCGGCCAAAGATAACGTCTTCTGGCCGACCGAAGAGATGAAGAAACAGGCGTGGGTGGCCGATGAGTCGATCTACGCCGAGGCGAAGGCCGATCCGGTGAAGTTCTGGGAGAAGCATGCCGAGGAGCTTCACTGGTTCAAGAAATGGGAGAAGGCTTACGAGTTCGCCCCGCAGGCCTACAAGTGGTTCATCGGAGGGAAGATCAACCTTTCTTACAACTCCCTCGACAGGCATATCGAGGCCGGGAACGGCGATAAGGTAGCCCTGATCTGGGAACCGGAACCGACCGACGAAGCCCCACTCAAGATCACGTATTCCGAGTTGCACAAGCTCGTTTCCAAGTTTGCCAACGTGCTCAAGAGCTTGGGAGTTAAGAAGGGCGACCGCGTTGGAATATACCTTCCGATGATCCCCGAGGCGGTGGTCGCCATGCAGGCATGCGCCCGCATCGGTGCACCGCATTCAGTTGTGTTCTCCGCGTTCAGTCCGGATTCCCTGCGCGACCGGCTTGTCGACGCTGGGGCGAAGGTGCTGATTACTGCTGACGGCTACTACCGCCGCGGTAAGACGATCAACCTGAAGAAGAATGCCGATGCCGGTGTGGAGGGAACGAGCGTGGAGAAAGTAGTGGTGGTCAAGCGCCTTGATGGAAGCGCGCCGATGACCCCAGGACGTGACCTGTGGTACCACGAGTTGATGCAGGACGCGTCCGATAGCTGCCCGGCCGAGGAGCTGGACGCTGAGGATCTTTCGTTCCTCCTGTACACTTCCGGAACCACCGGCAAGCCGAAGGGGATCATGCATACCACCGGTGGCTATGCGGTGCAGGCGTATCTCACTGCCAAATGGAACTTCGACTTGCACGATGGCGACATCTTCTGGTGCACTGCTGATGTCGGGTGGATCACCGGCCACACTTACATCAACTACGGCCCGCTGATGAACGGGGTGACGAGCGTGATCTTCGAAGGATCGCCCGATTTTCCGGACTACGGCCGGTTCTGGTCGATCATCGAGAAGCACAAGGTCACGCAACTGTACACCGCGCCGACCGCGATCCGCATGTTCATCAAGTGGGGGGACGAATGGCCGGAGAAGTACGACCTCTCATCCCTGCGCCTGCTTGGAACGGTAGGTGAGCCGATCAACGTCGATGC
>CAZZJU010000054.1:0-10419 GCA_964654805.1 uncultured Thermotogae bacterium
AAGTGAATCCCAGACTGAAATCGCACCATATATTTCCTACCACGAGGTGACAACCGAGTTGGGAGCGGGACCAGTCGAGTTTCGGTACTTGTACATTGAAGATTGGAGTTCTCACTTCCGCATCATTCCCGCCGTCCCTGATACCGGAGTGGGCACACTCGCCGACTTGAGCACCCTCGCTCGGGCGCATGGGGCAACGGCTGCAATCAATGCTAATTTCTACGATACTACGACAAACGATCCGGTCGGTCTATTGATCGTGGATGGAACCGTGCTCAGTTCCAACTACCAACGCCGCGCAGCGTTGGGGATTGACCTGTTCGGTCATCTTACTTTCTTCACTCCTCGAGTAAAGCTGTATCTGCGCACTCAGGTGGGAAAGATCCCAATCGACGATGTAAACCGGCCGATCAAAGATGATGAGATTATCGCGTTCACCCCTGGTTACGCCGGACCGGTGAAGACCGATCTTACTCTCCACTCATTCCGCATTGTGAAATTGAAGGATGATTGGGTGGTTTCAGCCGAAGATGCCCCGTACATCATCCCGGATCGAACAGCTACGCTCATCGTTGGGAGCGGCGGAGCGCGAGCTCGCCTTGCTGGACTGTCCGTCGGTGACGAGGCAAACCTTGAATATACCTTAGATCAAGGAGATCTCCTCATTACCGAAGCGGTCAGCGCTGGTCCACTTCTCATCAAAGATGGCAAAGATGTCCTAAACCCAGAAAAAGAAAGCTTCTCCGCTGATTCCTATCTGGTACGTGGGCGTGCCGCACGCAGCCTGCTCGCCACCGACTGGCTGGGCGGATTGATCCTCCTGGTTGTGGTTAAGGATAGAACCAGTGTTGGAGCAAATTTTCAGGACCTGCTGTCGATCTTGCATCGGCTTCCCGAGCCGGTCAAAAACGCGATCGCGTTTGATGGCGGGCACTCAAGTTCCCTTGTATTTAAGGATGGACCGATCTATCGTGAGGTGTCGAACGGCGGAAAGGTAGCGGTAGGGCTCCTTCTCGTGCCGGGCGAAAGATGAAACGCCTCGCTCGGGATGTCCTTCTCCTTGCGTTCGCCACCGGAATTTCCCGTGTATTTGGATTGTTCCGTGACATGACGATCGCTGATAAATTCGGCGCGAGTGCCGCATACGATGCTTTTTTGATCGCGTTTTTCCTCCCCCATTTCCTCCGCCAGCTCCTCGCCGAGGGGGCGTTATCCACCGCGTTCATCCCGGCCTACACCGATGCCCTAGTAAACGACCGAGAGGCAAACCGCCTAGCAAGTAACGTTCTCTCCCTCTTGGTTATCATATTTCCACCGGTGGTTGCTGCCGGTGTGTTCCTTGCCCCATACTACTTGCCGTTTTTGGCAAGCGGGTTTCCTTCGGAGAAACTGCGGCTCTCAATCCATCTCGCACAAATTCTGTTTCCGTTCATTGCCCTTGTTGGGTTCGCCGCGGTATTTATGGGGATACTTAACGCTCATCATCGTTTTCTAGCAGCAGCAACGGCACCGGTGATGTTTAACCTGGGGATGATCGCCGGAGCGCTGCTTATCGCGCCACGGTTCACCACACCGATCACCGGATTGGCGATCGGTGCACTCATCGGCGGGGCAGGGCAACTCCTGTTTCAGGTTCCAGCAGTCGTCAAAAGTGGGTTTCGCTTCCGGTTTACGTTGTTTCCGCTCCATCCTGGCGTTCTGCGAATGGGTCGGGTAATGGCACCGGCAGTGATCGGTCTCGCTGTCACTCAACTCAACTTACTCGTTGACAACAAACTCGCTTCCTATCTCGGAACAGGTGCAATCTCCTCCCTGCAGTATGCGATGCGCCTGTTTCAGCTTCCACTGGGGATGTTCGCCGTAAGCATCGCCACTGCCCTGCTGCCCCGGTTTTCCCGTGCTGTTGCTCGTGCCGACGAATCGTTGCTGCGTGATCAACTGCGCACTGGGATCGAAGCGAGTGCACTTGTCCTCCTCCCGGCGATGGTCGGACTGTATGCGCTCGGACGGCCGATCATCGCCCTCTTATTTCAACACGGTAACTTCACTGCAACGGACACTGCGCGCACGGCACAAGTTCTTTACTGCTATCTTATCGGGATACTGCCCTACGGACTCGTGTACACGTTCACGCGCGCGTTCTACGCCCTGGGGAGAACTTCCTATCCTCTCATTGCCTCTGCCGGGGCAGTAGCGGCTAACATCGTGTTTGATCTTCTTTTGGTCGGGCCCCTAGGCGCCCGGGGCCTTGCCCTGGCAACCTCCGTTTCCGGGATCACTAACGCCACAATCTTGTTCTTCGCCCTGGTCAACCAAATCGGACCGGGGCGCAAGACAGCGGCCTCATTGGGGAAGATCGTGCTTGGATGCTTGCTTTTGTATGGCGTAGTGCTGGGAGTCGAACTGGGACTGGCAGGGTGGAACCTGCCCGGGTTTGTATTCATCGCCATTGTCACCGGCGCAGTAGTATACGTAGTTTACGCAAAAATCAGTGGATTGGACGAAATCGTCACCCGGCTTACCTAATGTTGTTAGGAGTAATGATGAACGCGGATGAGCGTTTTTCATCCCCGCCGGATAATTCACGCAGCCACCCGAGCAAGCCGTGCAGAAACGCGCGTGGGACATGCGGATCGGACAACTCGGTACATAGTTGCTTCATCCGTTGGACACCGTCACGCAGCTGAGTGGTAGGCACACTTCGTTCCCGCGCAAGCGTGGACAGAAACTCCCACATCACGTTTCCACACCTCGACGCGGGCTGATCGATCAGTTCAATCGGACTCAGCCGGCGATCGACATCAGCGAGCCCGGTTACCACATCCGCGTCCGTCAACCCGGGTAATACATCCGCAGCATGTTTTATCGCCCGTTCGACGGAAAACAAGATGGACAGGGCGTTCTGATCGTACTTAATGTCCGCGTTAGCCTGTAACCAGGCTTCACGATAGCGGTCTTTGCTCTTCTGTTCCTGAAACGCCTCGTGTCGTTCCAGGTGCGGACAGGTCCTCGGACAAGAGATCTCGACAAGCCGCTTCTCCCCGCAACAGCGGGAACAAATATAACCGCCGAGGGCGGGGCAATGGCGTGTCCCACGACGCTTACCACAGGATACGCACTTATCCGCCATCTACCGCGAGTAGCCGAGTTGTATCTTCGCGTCCTCTGACAGCATCTCCGGGGTCCACGGTGGATCCCAGACAAGACTTACCTCAACGTCCGCATCTGGAAACGCTTCCCGCAGTGCCTGTTCCACATTGCCAGCGAGCATCGCCGCAAGCGGGCAGCCGGGAGTGGTCAGCGTCATGTCGATTGAGATCTTATTTCCCTCAATCAGAATGTTATAGATCAGTCCGAGGTCAACGACGTTTATCCCGAGTTCGGGGTCTATAACATCAGAGAGCGCGGAGCGTACTTGATCGGTCGTAATATTCATCGAATCCTCCTCGCTAATAATTATACGGGGTTGAAGAAACGCGATCAAAAACGCATCGATATAACATCAGCCGAATTAGAATTCCTGAGCGAATTTTCGTGCCCAAACGTCAGCAGCGAGGATATCGTCGAGGGTCAGTTCCCTACTTTCCTCTGGCTCCCATGCAGAGAGCGCAGCGGCGAGACCACGGGAGATCGTAGTGAATCGGATCTCTTTGTTGAGGAACCTGCCAACGAGGACTTCATCAGCGGCGTTCACCACTGCCGGAGCAGCCTTTCCCCGCTGCGCTGCAGCAAGCACGATACCGAACGCTGGGTAGCGCTCCGGATCCAACGGCATAAATTCGAGCGCCCCTACCGCGGTTAAATCGAGGCGGGGAAGCTCAGTTCCCGGCCGATTGGGATAGACAAGAGCGTACTGAATCGGAATGCGCATGTCTGGTGCTGCAAGCTGGGCGATTATCGATCCGTCACGATACTCGACGAGAGCATGGATCACCGAACTCGGATGGATAATCGGTTCAATCCGGTCGTACGGGATCCCGAACAGGTAGTGGGCCTCTATTACCTCGAACGCCTTGTTCACCATCGTGGCCGAATCGATCGTGATCCGCGCTCCCATGCTCCAGTTCGGATGGCGCAACGCGTCCTCCGGCCGGACTGTGTCAAGTTCGGGTAGCGGCGTGCGCAGAAATGGACCGCCCGATGCAGTGATAATAAGCCTTCGTACTTCTTCCCTCTTCCCGGCGGACAGAGCTTGCAGAAGCGCGCTATGCTCGGAATCGATCGGGATGATTTTCCCTCCGTACGCATTAAGCGTCTGCTGCACGAGCTCTCCTCCAATCACCAGGCTCTCTTTGTTGGCGAGGGCCACGGTGCGGCCTTGCCCAAGTGCGGCCAGGGTCGGCCGTAGCCCGACAGCGCCGACCAAAGCATTCACCACAATATCAATTCCGTCGAGTTGCGCAAGATCAGATAGCCCATCTTCTCCAGCCAAGACCTCGAGTTTGGGAAACCGGCGCGATATCTCAACCTTTCCGGATTCTTCACTGACACACACCGCCCGCGGGTGAAAGGACTCTATCTGTCTGGCGAGGAGTTCGATGTTCCGCCCCGCGCTGAGCCCAACGACTTCAAAATCGTACCCCGTGCGATTCAAGCGAGAAATAACATCTAAGGTTTGCGTGCCAATCGAACCGGTGGAACCGAGGATAACAACGCGCATCAGGAAGCGATTGACGGAACGAGGGAGGAGAACAATTCCTCCAACTCTTTGCCGGCAAGCACCTCTTTCTCCAGCAGAGCATGTGCCAACCGGTCGAGAACGTTTCGATGTTCAGAGAGCATCCGTTTTGCCTTTTCGTAGGAACGGGTAATGAGGGAACGGATTTCAGAATCGACAAGGGATGAGAGCTCCTCGGAGTGCTCGTCGCTTTTAACGATCTCCTCACCCAGGAATACATTAACGTGCTCGCGTGCCAGACTGATCGGGCCAAGCTTATCGCTCATCCCGTACTCGACGACCATCCGCTTGGCGAGCTGGGTCGCTTTCTTCAAATCGTCGTACGCGCCGGTGGTGAGCTCGTTGAACACAATCTCCTCCGCAGCTCGGCCGCCAAACAGGGTAACGAGTTTATCCTCGAGTTCTTCCTCAGAAACGATATACTTGTCCTCGAGCGGCAGTTGCAGTGTAAACCCGAGCGAACCGTCGCCGCGGGGAATGATCGAGATCCGATGCACCGGATCGGCCTTGGGAAGGAGTCGCCCCAACAGGGCGTGCCCGGACTCGTGGTATGCGATTCGTTCACGTACCTCATCGGTGAGCACGATTCCTTTGCGCTTCACTCCGGCGATAACCCGGTCGATCGCTTCCTCGAAGTCGGACATATCGATCTGGTCCTTATTGTTACGCGCGGCAAGCAGCGCCGCCTCGTTGCACAGGTTCTTGAGGTCTGCCCCGACAAACCCGGGAGTGCGGCGGGCGAGGATCGATGGATCGACGTCCGGACTGACCTTCTTGTTCCGCAGGTGGAGCCGTAGGATCTCTTCCCTGCCCTTCAGATCGGGGCGCGGGGTGGTGATCCTCCGGTCGAACCGTCCCGGCCGCAGCAGCGCCGGGTCAAGGACGTCCGGGCGGTTCGTAGCGGCGAGGATGATGATCCCCTTATTCGGCTGGAAGCCATCCATCTCGGCGAGGAGCTGGTTCAGAGTCTGTTCGCGCTCATCGTGTCCACCGCCGAGTCCAGCCCCGCGCTTGCGCCCGACGGCGTCGATCTCGTCGATGAAGATGATGCACGGAGCGGATGCCTTTGCCTTGGCGAACATATCGCGCACTCGCGCTGCCCCCACCCCGACGAACATCTCCACGAAGTCCGAACCGCTAATTGAGAAGAACGGAACGTGCGCTTCGCCGGCGATCGCCTTGGCAAGCAGAGTCTTTCCCGTTCCCGGTGCCCCGACGAGCAGGATCCCCTTGGGAATCTCCGCGCCCAGGCGGGCGAACCGCTTCGGATCCTTCAGGTACTCGACTACTTCCTCAACTTCCTCCTTCACTTCATCAATTCCAGCGACATCGGCGAACGTTACCTGAGTGGCGTACGGTTGGATCAGCTTCGCCTTGGACTGGCCGAAACTCATCGCCCCTCCACCCTGGGTGCGGCGCATGATGTAAATCCACACCCCGATCAACAAGATGATCGGAAGGAGGGAGATGAGGATCGACAGGAAAATATTGTTTTGCGATGATGGCTCGTACTTGATCTTCACGTTGTGAGCGAGAAGAAGGGGTTCATACAAGCTTGGGTCATCCGGTAGCTCAACGATCACGGTCCCACCGTTCACCGTCGTTGCTGTACCCCGGTTGTCTTTAATCGTCACCGAAGCGATTTGGTCGTTTGTCACTAGGGTGCGGAATAAGGTGTAATCGACCTCGTTCTTGGTTCCGGTCCCACCAAACCAAGACTGGAGCAAAATAAGCCCCACGATCACGATAACGGCGATTACCGCGATATTACGTAAATTCCGATTGCGTAAGTCTCTCAGCGGATCTTTTTCCATATGATTCCTCAGTTAAATTGTAGCATCTGATTGATCCTCGGTCAAATCTGTTTCTGAACGGACGTTCCTTATTTCCCTCGCCAGGAATGTATCTTCCTGATGAGAGGGCGGACGATTGGGCGCTCCTCCCCTCGGAGTAAGCGAGAGATATTCGCCCGATGAGTGAAGATGATAAACGCTGCCAGTACCGAAGTTAGTCCAAGGAGAATCGCCGGATAATCGGCGATTTGATAG
Source organism: uncultured Thermotogae bacterium (assembly GCA_964654805.1). Taxonomy (GTDB): domain Bacteria; phylum Bipolaricaulota; class Bipolaricaulia; order UBA7950; family UBA9294; genus S016-54. The sequence continues at coordinate 6,727 of CAZZJU010000054.1, forward strand.
TGAGCAAGGAGAACGATCGAAATCGGCACGCTCACTGCTCCGAGCAGGGATCCTATCGACACACGACCGGTGAGTATAAGCGCGAGTCCGAACACGCCAGCAGCAATGCCAAGCGGTATGGGAGCAACCGCGATCAACATTCCCGTGGTTGTAGCCACTCCTTTCCCGCCACGGAATCCGATGTAAACCGGGAACACGTGTCCGAGGACCGCTGCCAGGCCGCACAGGACAGCAACGTCCGAAGGCCCGAGTGGAAGTGGGCCGAGCGGGATCTTGGAGACGAGCGCTGCGGCGATGAACCCTTTAGCAAGGTCGATCGCAAGTACCACCACTCCTGCGCGCCAGCCGAGCACGCGCCAAGTGTTCGTTGCGCCTACATTTCCGCTTCCGACCGTACGGATATCGATTCCCCTGATCAGTTTTCCCGCGAGAAGCGCGGTAGGGACTGCTCCGAGTAGATATGCGAGTAAAATAAGGCCGGCAAGGCCCATATCAACCTATCTCCTTTCTCACTTCCTCGATTATCCGAGCACTCATCTCCTTTACCCGGGAAAGTAACATGTCCTCAGTAAGTTTTGTACTTGCAAGCACAGAAGCCACTTTCGGGTCCTCGCGAAGTGCCGCAAAGAAATCGATTTTCTCGCGTATCGCACGTTCCGCCGCTTGTCTCACCGCCTCGTGCGCATCGCTGCGCGGCATCCCTGCTTTCACAAGCTTCAGGAGTACCGCCTGGGAGTAAATCGCTCCCCGGGTGAGGCGCAGATTCTCCGTGATCCGGTCGCGGTTTACGACGAGCCCGGAGATCAGCTGACCCGTCTTCACCAGCATGTAGTGAACAAGGAGGAACGAATCCGGGATCACCACCCGCTCGACCGATGAGTGGGATATGTCTCGCTCATGCCATAGGGCGATGTTCTCAAGCGCCGCTTGCAGATTCGCACGTAGGACCCGCGCCAACCCGCAGATCCGCTCGGCGGTGATCGGGTTACGCTTATGCGGCATAGATGATGACCCCTCCGGCTGCGGCTCCTCCACCTCGCTTACCTCGGTGCGGGAAAGATGCCTTATCTCCAGGGAGATCTTCTCCAGGCTCGCTCCGGTGATCGCGATTGCGGAGAGGACCTCGGCGTGACGGTCGCGCTGAAGGATTTGGCTCGCCACCGGTGCCGGACGCAGACCGAGCTGCTCCAGAGCACGCTTTTCCACCTCCGGGGAGATCTGGGAGTAGGTGCCGACCGGGCCGGACAATTTGCCTACTCCGATCCTCGCCTGCGCTTGCCGCAACCGGTCGATGTCCCGCGCGATCTCCGCCGCCCAGTTGATCAGCTTGAGCCCGAGGGTGGTCGGTTCGGCGTGCATCCCGTGCGTCCGGCCGACGATCACCAGGTTCCGGTACTCGGCCGCTTTCTCCGTCAGGACGCGCTTAAGTGCTTCCGCCTCGGCGATGATAAGATTGAGGCCATCGCGCATCTGAAGCGCCAATGCCGTGTCCTTGACATCGGATGAGGTAAGCCCCTGATGGATGAACCGCCCCGGCGGACCGGCCTGTTCCTCGAGCGAACGGATGAAAGCGAGCAAGTCATGGTGGATCTCCGTCTCGATCCGTGCGATTCGGTCGGGATCTACGTGAACCTTCTCCCGCACCGCGGTGTACGTGCCAGCAGGAACGTCACCATGTGTTTCCAACGCCGCAAGCGCGGCTAGCTCTACCTCAAGCCAGCGGGTATACTGCGCCTCCAGCGTCCATAGCTCTCGCATCGGTGACAGGCTATATCGTTCGATCATGATTTTTAGTTCAGCTCCCAAATTCCCAAGAAAGCTCCGGCGTAATATAGCGGTTTTGCCTACTGCCATGCAAGATTACAGTAGATACTATGTCAGGCCGGGTACACTTCCGCTGTGGTCAGTCAGGACTGCTGGGCGGAGGCGATCAGGGATCGCATCGCTTTGAGGCGATCCTCATGGGTGAAGATCGCCGAGCCAGCGACGATAAGCTCGGCTCCAGCTGCTACTACTTTACCCACATTCATATCGTTGATCCCGCCGTCAACCGCGATTGTAATCGGTCGATCTCCGATTTCTTTCTTCAGTTTCTCGATCCGTTCCACCGCCGCTGGCATGAACTTCTGTCCGCCGAATCCGGGCTCCACGCTCATCACCAGCACGAGATCAACCAAGTCAAGATAAGGGAACACCGCCGGAATCGGAGTGATCGGCCGAAGCGAAATCCCGACTTTGCACCCCATATCGCGTATTACGTCGATAGTACGGAACGGCTCATCCTTGGATTCGATGTGAAACGTGACAATATCCATAGGCTTCACATCAAACCGCGGGGCGTAATGGATCGGATAGTCGATCATCAAGTGGATATCGAACGGTTTCTCCAGCCCGCGACGCAAGGCGTTCACCACTGGAGGTCCGATTGTCAGATTATCGACGAAATGGCCATCCATAACGTCGATGTGAAAGTAATCGGCGAGCGGTTCAACCTCACGCGCCTCAGCACGCAGGTTGCCAAAGTCAGCGGACAAAAGAGAAGGAGAAAGTTTCATCGTCGTCGGCTCGCGGATAGCAACATCAGCAACTGCAGCGCAGCCATTGCAGCAGCAGCCACGTAGGTGAGAGCGGCAGCGAACAATACTTCCTTTACCTCACCTAGTTCTTCTTCGCTCACCAGATATCCATCGCGCAACGCGGCGATCGCCCGACGTGACGCATCGAATTCCACTGGAAGGGTTATCAGGGTAAACAGTACAGCAGCCGAGAACGCGAGGATCCCGATTGTGATGAACATCTCATATCGGAAGATCAACCCCATGAAAAACAGGGGAAACGCGAGCTGCGAACCGAGATTCGCGATCGGCACGATCGCCGTGCGTAATGCGAGAGGTTTGTAGGCGCGGGCGTGTTGAATTGCATGCCCGGCTTCATGCGCTGCCACTCCTACCGCGGCGACCGATGACGAATGCGGGTCGGACAGGCGGAGAACTTTATGCCGCGGGTCGTAATGATCGGAGAGAACTCCTCGGATCCCCTGAATCTCGACATCGTTTATCCCCGCCCCAGCAAGAATACGCTGCGCCGCTTGAGCAGCAGTGATTCCTGAACTGGTGCGTACCCGCGCGTAGCGTGTGTAAGTAGATCGCACCTTGTACTGGGCGTACATTGCCAAAATCAGTGCTGGAATCAGGATTAAAACACTTGGTCCCATGAAAAACGGCCAGTACATCCCTAATCCCCCTTATCCGAATCTCGCCGGTTAAGTATAAACTGGTGCACCGGAGCCAGCAAGGCCCAACGACGCAGCAGGATAAAGCCAACGATAGCGACTGCTGCGCCCACTACGTCGGCTCCCCAATCAGCCAGTGATGGGTCGCGGTACTGTACAAATATCTGGTGAAATTCATCCGTCCCGGCGTAGACAGCAGTAAGGATAAAAGCATACATCAACGGTCGTTTCCCGAAAGAAGCCTTTGCCGCAAATAGCGCAAACAGCCCAAACTCGAGAAAGTGGGCCAGCTTATCTCCATATGGAAACGGGAACATAGAGCCTTCCCCCCGCAGCGACAGACTGGACACGGCGAACACCAACGCCGCGTAGGTGATTAGAACGATCCTCCAACTCCACCGTTGAGTGCTCATATTTTCTCCCAAACGAAATGGGAGAGGGCCTGTAAGCCGGATTCTGTC
>CAZZJU010000055.1:0-10268 GCA_964654805.1 uncultured Thermotogae bacterium
CCCCCCGCGCTTGAGGGCGGGGTCCGTTACGGAGAAGAGGGCGTTGGATAGAACGGTGTACGTCCCAATCGGCCAGTCGATCACGATCTCCTGTTCGAGGTAGGTCGACACACTGAACCCTCCGGGACTGAAAACCGGGAGAGCGAAGTAGGCCTGTACCCCCATTCCTGTCCCGCTCAGCCCCCGATCAGTGATCGCGAGCTTGGAAAGCTGGGCGATCGACAGGTCAGCCACCTCACCGGTGAAGTACATCCCTTTAAGGGTCGAAGTCGACCCGGCAAGGGAGATGCTCCCTCCGACGGGGGAAAGGGCGATCGAGGTCTCCCACGCGCCGTATGTCCTGCCTGTTCCCCCCAGGTTCATCCCCAGGAGCATGATCAGTGCCGCCGTCGCGATGATTACTGTCTTCATCTATTCTTCCTCTACCAGGACTTGAGCAATTCGATCACTCGTAGCGTAGCGCCTCCACCGGCTTCAGCTTCGCCGCCCGCCGCGCGTGGAGCGACCCAGCGAGTGCCCCGACCACCGCGGAGAGGAGCAGCGTCCCGATGATGAGCCACGGGCTGTAGACCGCGGAGAAGGAGGGGCTTGCCCCCTGCATCCCGGGTACGGTGAGCGACCCAGCGAGAACCCCGCCAGCGGCGCTGCTGATCCCGACTCCGACTAGGATCCCGATCGCCCCGCCTACGAGCCCGAGCAGCCCGGATTCAATGAGGAAGAGCTCCAACACGTGGCGGTCCTTCGCTCCCACCGCTTTCATGATCCCGATGTGACGCGTCCGCTCGAGGACTGAAGTGTACATGGTGTTCATCACCCCGATCGCCCCCACGAGGAGCGCGATTGCAGCGATCGCGGTGAGGGAGGTCTGGATCCCGCCCAGCACCCCCATGATCCGTTGGCTCATTTCCTCGGCGCTCGTCGTGACGACCGGTGTCCCCAGGTTCGCGTACAGGGTCTTGATCGCGCTCGACGCCTGCATGACATCCGTTCCGTCGGCGACTTCGATCAGAACCTCGGAGACCTTCCCTTCACCCCCGTAGAGCTGCTCGAGTGCCGGCATCGGGATGAACAACCCGGTGTCCAGCCCGCGGAAGGTGAGCCCTCCCCCCCGAGAGGCGATGGGGGCGAGGATCCCGATCACCGTGAAATCGGTGGTTTCGATCTTCACCGTGTCCCCCACTTTCACCCCGAGGTCAGCCGCCACCTGATCGCCGAGGATCAACACGTCGGTGTCCCCAGAGGCGAATCCGCGCCCCTCAGCTATCGGAAAACCGGCGAAATAGCCGGTGAAGGCGTCGGTCACCCCATCGGTGAGCCCGGTGATCCGGAGGAACCCCGTCCCCTCCATCCCACTCGAGGTGACCATCCCCGTCTCCACCCGCATCGCCCCGTAGCTTACGATCTGGGGAATCTTCCCGAGAAGGGCCAGGTCGAGCTCCGCCGACCTCTGCGCCCCCCCGAACATCCCCCGCATCGCGCCGATCTTCCCGTCTGTCGTCCCCTCTGCTCCGGGGAAGAGGAGGATTGTGTTGTACCCCACCGTCTCGAACTGCTCGCGTACCGCCTCCTTCATCCCGTCGCCGATCGAGATCAGGGCGACGACCGCGGCGACTCCGACCACAATCCCGAGGACCGTCAACCATGAGCGCAGCCGGCGGTGGAGGATGTTGTGGACCGCCAATCGCAGGTTATCGCGCAGCATCGGGAGCCTCCTTCCCATCGACGATTTTCCCGTCGAGGATGTTTATCGTCCGCTCCGCGTAGGCGGCGATCCCGGGGTCGTGGGTGACCAGAACGACCGTCATCCGCAGATCCCGGTTCAGCCGGGAGAGGAGCTCCATGATCTGCCTCCCGGTCTTCGAGTCGAGGTTTCCGGTCGGCTCGTCGGCAAGAAGGAGCTCCGGGTCGTTGGCAAGGGCACGCGCCACCGCCACCCGCTGCTGCTCTCCGCCGGAGAGTTCGGTCGGGTGGTGGTACGCGCGATCGGCGATCCCCACCTGCTCGAGCAACTGCATGGCCTTCTTCAGCCGCTCCTTGTGCGGGATCCCCTGATAAATCATCGGAAGCTCCACGTTCTCCACGGCGGTGAGAGTAGGGATCAGGTTGAAGGCCTGAAATACAAAGCCGATGTGTTTCCCTCGCAGCTCGGCGAGGGCGTCGCGCGACTGCTTGGCGATGTCCTTATCCCCGAGGATCACTGTCCCCGCGTCCGGTCGATCGAGCCCGCCGAGCAGGTGCATCAGCGTGCTCTTCCCCGATCCGGACGGTCCCATGATCGCCACCATCTCCCCTTTTCCGATTTCCAGATCCACCCCGCGCAGCGCCTTCACCGTAGTTTTGCCTAAGCGGTACGTGCGGACCGCGTTTCTTACCTTGATCATCATTCCCCCGGGGTGTACGCAAACTCGATCAGCCGTGTCGAATCGTGAACCTTACCGTCCACCTTCCTAATGATGAGCGCAGGGAAGGAGAGGAGGGCCCCTATCTCGGGCGAGGTCAACCCGAGCTCCACAACCTGGTGGGGAAAGTTCGGGTGTACAAATGTAGCCATGAGAACATCGATCCCCGCAATACGTTCCCAGTCGTGAGTGACGAGTCGCGCTCCGTCGGGGAGGTAGTAGTTCTGATGCGGCCCCAGTTCGACGTTGCGCTCCTCCAGGGTCTGGAGTGGCGATAGGTCGATGTTCGCTACGTTTTCCTCGTCGTAGCGCGCTCCGACGACCCCCGCAGTCCCGCTCTTACCCAGGCCGCCGGTGATCTGATCCGCCGGCTTGCTCGGCCCGGTCATAATTTCCGTCACCTTGAACAGATCCCCGTCCGGGACGATATCCGTGGTGCGGTAATGCAGCACCTCGATCCCGTCGTCGTCCACCCTCCTAAGCTCGAACACGGTATGCAACGTCCCTCCGGGGTACGGCCCGAGGCTGAACAGATACTCCACCTGCGCCGCGGTCTGGGAAAAGGCCACGTTACCAGCAAGTGCCGCCCCGACCAACCCGATAATGAAAATTCCAAGCAGCCTTTGATCTACTTTAATCGCCATTGTCATTTCACACCCCCCTGTTACTTGTCCCCATCGGGAGCACTGCCCCCGATTTCCTGTATCGTCCGCTCGATGAACATCTCCCGGCGGATGTCCTCCCAAACTCCGAGGACGGCTTCGACTTGTTCGTCGGAGAGGAAGCGGTGAAGCTCATCCGTGAGCTTCTGTCGCTGCTGTCCGGGTGCCCCGCGCATCTCCGCCATCGCGGAGCGTTCCTCTTCAGAAAGGGGGCCTTTCCCCTGCGCCGTACCTCCGAGTCCCTGCCGCTGGAGCATACGAGCCGTGTTCGCGAAGTACTCCTGCGCCACCTCGCGGAGCTGGTTTAACTGGTCCTGGTTCAACTGCACCTTTTCTTCGACCTGGGCCAGAAAATTATCCACCCGGGCCTGTACCTCCTCGGCTTCGAGCTGCTGATTCCCGTCTTGTTCTACGGCAGCGGGAACCTCCTCCACCGGCACAGCGGCCTCCTTAGTCGACGAACCACATCCAGTGAGCAGGATCATCCCAACAATAAGGAACAGACCACTCGCCCGCAGCCAACCGGTCGTACGCATCATCGTGATTATCATCTCCCCTGATTACGCGTTTGCCGAAACGGATGATAGGGGGGAGATTTAGAAATGGTGCAGCAAGGATATGGCAAAGATGTGAAGAAAAATTAGGAGGGCCCGATCTCCGGGCCCTCCTAGGTCGATGGGAGAGCAGAGAGCAAACGGTTTAGATCAGTTCCCTCCAATCTGGATCCGAATTGTGAAGTGCCACTTTCCGTCCGGTCCGTAATACCAATACCAGCCGCTGCCACTCGGGGGATTCCCGTAATACCACTGGCCGTTGTACCAATACCATGAGCCAGGAACGCACCCGTAGCAAGGGGGAACTGGGAAGACAGGAGGGCACGGAGGGGGACAATACCCTGACTGCCCATTGTAGGATTGCACTATCGTGAACGAGGTCCACGCCGTGGTCCAACTGGGGCACGGTGGACAGGGATTCGGGCTGGGGTTGATCCCCATAATGTGCCCCTGAATGGTGCTGCCCGCTGACTGTGGGTCCGGAGCGATCTGAGGGAACGGTTCGGAATAGCTCGTCGGCGCCAGATTCAAGGGAACGGTACTGGCAATGATCTGGAGCTGCTCAACCCCGGTGGGTGGACTGACGAGCATCCGGTAATTCCCATCCGGAAGGGAGTGCGTCCCAGCGGATACGTAATTGTTCTGCGAGTAGGCATTCGGGAAGATGAGCCGCACAACCCCATTCGGTTGGATATCGTAGATGTAAACGTACGCTGGCTGGCTCACCGAGAAGAATATCTGGGCGTTTTCTCCGACCGCGTAGGTCGATTTACCCATCCAGATACTCGCCGTAAGCTGCCCTGAATTGGGAGACGGGATAATGCCAAGAGGACTCGGCGCGCCCTGTCCATTCGCGAACACAGTCGCGCCGAGTATGCCGAGAAGGAGGAGGGTAATTCCTAAAACTTTCCGCATTTCCATTCTGATCACCTCGCCCCATCTACACAGGAAGAGACACCGGAGTTTCACTTTCAATCAGCCTGTGAGGAAATGAGGCAGGCCCGCGTAAAAACAACTATCGGTCAGAGGACTGGAGATCCGATGAAATTGCCGGACGTCGCACTACCAAGTGAAGGTGCTCGGTGCAGTCGCGGTACTGGGGAAGCTCACAGGTCTCTGCTGCCAATTGAAGGATAGTCCTGTAAGCGGAAGGGGATTCTTCCGCAATCCGTTCCATCTCCGCCAACATCCCGGCAACGAACCCCTCAACGCCCGCATAGGTGACTATCTCAAACCCGGCCTTTGTCGCTTCCTCCAACGCCCGCGGCGGGGTGAGAAAAGCAGCCTCGGTGAACGCCTCCTGTTCACCCACTCGGAGATAATCGGATAGAAGCGCGGTTACATGGGAGTAATCGTCATACTCGGAGGGGAACTCCGCCAAACCGGAGCGGAGAATCCCCCACGGATTGAGAAACGCTATCACCGCCGGCGCCCCAGGGCGAAGGAGACGGTAAAGCTCAGAAAGGGCCTTTTACCGACCTCTCTCTTCGGTAATGTGATACATCGGTCCCATCAGAAGAGCCCCGTCGAATCCTACGTCCGGGAACGCAGACAGATCGTGCGCATCGGCACACAACGTCGCTTCCGGGATGAACCCAAGGCGGGCGAGTTCTTCCGTGGCGAAAGAGATCGCGTTCAGGGAAAGATCAACAAGCGTCATTCGATAGCCACGCTTCATAAGCTCCAACGTGTACCGGCCAGAACCGTCACCTATGTCAATCAAGCCTCCTTGCCTGGGAAAGTACGACTCAATCAGGTGGAGTGTGCTTACAAGTTCAAGCCGCGATACGGTCGGCTGAGTCTTTCCCATTCGTTTTTTACCTGGTCATCGTAATAAGCACGGACGATTTCACTCATCACTCCTCCTCGATTAAAAAATAGTAGGCTGATCCAATCGGTAAAACAAGAACTTGTCGTGCTTGGGCAATCAGGATACTGTTTTTATCATGAAAACAATCGGTTTCGGCGGTCCTCCCGGAAGCGGAAAGAGCGCGGTGGCTGCATATCTTGCGCGTGCGACCGAAATCGAGTGGATTGATCTTGATCGAACGGCGTGGGAACTCTACAAACCGGAAAGTCCTGCTTATCGCAAGCTGATCGCTCGTTTCGGTATAGGAATCGTGGGGAAAAACGGTGTGATCAATAGAAGCGCACTTTCCCGGATCGTCTTCTCCGACGAGAAGGCCCGGGCCGACCTGGACGCGATCGTCCATCCGGCGGTGAGCGATGCCCTCCGGCAGATGATTGCGGAGCGGCGGGCCAGCGGAACGAAGGTCCTTCTCGTGGAAGGAGCGCTCCTCGGTGTCTCACCGCACGTCGATTATTCCCTGTTCGACGCAGTCATCTGGTTCTACGCCCCGCGGGGGGTGCGCAGAGCCAGGCTCACCAAGGCCGGAAGAGAGGCCCACCTCGATCGGGTGCCGGAGTATCCAACAATGCCCGGAGTGATCACGATTGATGCTGCAGGGACGATCGAGGAAACGGCGGGAAAAGTAAGAGATCTAATCGCCCGGTTGAACGCGGGCGCGTAGGAGCTCTAGCACACGCTCGATCGAGATCGCCTCGCGGATGCATCCATCCCGACCCGTCACGGTCCTCGCTGCGAACAGGGCAGAAATGATCGACTCCTCAACAGCCTCGATCACTGCTTGAAACGCGCGGTCGATCTCCCTGCAAGCATCGTTCAGTCTTGTTTCCCGGAGAAAGACCGCGTCCTCATCGTAAGGTACTTTATTCGCCGTGGAGAAGACGATGACAAAGTCTCCACTCCCGGAATGCCCGAGCGATCCAGTGCGTGCGAGCCCAAACCCGGCCCGCACTCCAAGGCGGTGTAGCTCGCGGTGAGAGAGAGGCAAATCGGTCCCGATCACCATGATGATCGAACCCTTGTCCCCTTCCGAATTGTCGGACTTGGCTGGCAGAAGCCGGCCGACGGGAACCCCGAGGATCGTGAGTTCTTCCCTTCTGCCAAAGTTGGGGAGGGCGAGAACACCGATCGTGTAGGTGTGATCGGTGTACTTCACGAGGCGCGACGCAGTTCCGATCCCGCTTTTGAATCCGAACGCACTCATTCCGGTCCCGGCTCCTACTACACCTTCGACAACCGGTCCGCAGCTCGCCCCGTCCAGCGCAGCGAACACGTGCTCTTGCGTGACCGCACGCGCCTGGATGTCGTTCAGGTAGGAGTCGTTACACTCACCGACCACCGGGTTCACCGACAGGATCGGGGATTTCGGCCTCTCGTAGCGTTCGATGACCCAGGAAACAAGAGCGTCGCTCGCTCGCCCGACGCTCATGGTGTTCGTGAGGAGGATGGGGGTCTCGATCGTGCCGAGCTCGTTTATCTGTGGGATCCCGACTGATTTTCCGAACCCGTTTATCACTACCGCCGCGGCCTGTACCTTCTCGTAGAAAAGGTTTCCCGGATGAGGGATGATTGCGGTTACCCCTGTGCGGACGTCCTCTCCCTCGATCACGGTCGCGTGTCCGACCGCCACCCCGGGAACATCGGTGATACCGTCGTTCGGACCTGAAGGGAGAGTTCCGATGGCCAGCCTGTATTCCTCCCTGATATTCACCGTTGTCTCTCCTACAGCTCGATCACCCAGCGTGGGGCGCGGATCTCCCCTGCCGGGTCCTGACGGTAAAATAAGCGCAACTGTTCGTAAACATCGGGCGTTGCTTTCTGCATTTCGCCCGGAGCGGTGAAGAAGTACTCAGTGGCCACAGCGAAGAACTCAGCCGGATTGGTCGCCCCGTACGGGTCGAGGAACGTGCTCTGCCCCGCTTCAACCGCGGCCCGTAGCCTCTCGTACTCCGCGGACATCACCCGCTCCCATTCCGGATACCGATCAGGGGGAAGGACGGGTACCCCATCCACATCCCCGTTCTCCGCGTCGAGCTGGTGAGCGAACTCGTGCAGGACCACGTTCCTTCCTGGTCGTATCCCGGCGGCGTCCGTGCGCACGTCCTCCCAAGAAAGGACGATCGCTCCACGCGACCACGACTCTCCCGACCGTATTTGCTCTCCCTCAACTACTACCCCAATAGGAGTCTCTTCCACGTGTCTGGCCACGTACTGCCCGGGATAAACAATGATCGATACCAAGCGCGGATAGTAGTCATGCGGGCGGCTAAGGATGAGAAGGGCGGCCTGTCCAGCGATCGTCACCCGCATCTCATCAGTGACTGAAAGCCCGCTTGCCCCTTCGAAATGTTTCTCAGCCAAAAGGACTTTGGTAATATCCTCAAGCTTGCCTAGTTCCGAATTGGAAAGACGAATGAGAGGAAAAATCCGTACAAGGATATCCCGCCACTCCGACGGAAATGGACGCTCCATTATCTTACGCCGCCTATGTTCTCTCACTAGCCCCATTCCTCCCTCATTTTACCGGGCATAAACAACCAAGCAACCCGTGTTTAAACCGAACAAGCGGTGAATATCCCGAATAACCATTACCTCTCCCCGGTTACCGCGACAACGATCCTTGACAGGTGGGTAGTTTTTTGTTTACCATCAAATCAGTCATTGGGAGATCGTCTAATGGCAGGACGACAGGCTCTGGCCCTGTTAGTGGGGGTTCGAATCCTCCTCTCCCAACAGCTTTCCTCTTGTTGTGGCAAAAGCCCCTGCAGACTCTTAAGTCCAGTGGGGATATCCGTGAAAGCCAAGGAGTAAAATGACTGGATCAACATCACGGGATAAGGATGCACCGCTCGATTTCATCCGTCAGATTGTCGCCGCGGACGTTGCGGCCGGAAAGAACGGTGGTCGTGTTCATACTCGCTTTCCTCCGGAACCGAACGGGTATCTCCATATTGGGCACGCTAAGTCGATTTGCCTCAACTTCGGGATCGCAGAGGAGTTCGGCGGGTTGTGCAACCTGCGGTTCGACGATACCAACCCGGAGAAGGAGGACATCGAGTACATCAACTCGATCAAAGAGGACGTGCGCTGGCTCGGATACGATTGGGAGGACCGGGAGTACTATGCATCCGATTACTTCGAGCAGCTCTATGAATGGGCCGAGTACCTGATTAAACAGGGCAAGGCGTACGTCGACGACCTATCGCCGGAGGAGATCAGCGAATACCGGGGAAAGGCGATCCGCGACGGGGACAAGATCATCACCCCGCCGGGGAAGAACAGCCCGTACCGTGACCGGTCAGTGGAAGAGAATCTCGATCTGTTCCGAAGGATGCGTGCCGGCGAGTTTCCCGATGGGGCAAAGACGCTGCGGGCCAAGATCGATATGTCTCATCCCAACTTAAACATGCGCGATCCAGTGATGTACCGAATCATGCGTACGACGCACCCCCGCACCGGGGACAAGTGGTGCATCTATCCAACCTACGACTGGGCGCATGGTCAATCGGACGCGATTGAGGGGATCACTCATTCTCTGTGCACCCTCGAGTTCGAGGTACACCGGCCGCTCTACGACTGGTTCCTTGACAACCTGCCCGTGCCACACCGCCCGCGCCAGATCGAGTTTGCGCGGTTGAACCTCACTTACACTGTCCTATCCAAGCGCAGGCTCCTCCAACTCGTGGAAGAGGGATATGTGAACGGATGGGACGACCCGCGTATGCCGACGCTTGCCGGGTTGCGTCGCCGTGGCTTTACTCCAGAAGCGATCCGCGATTTCTGCTCCCGCATCGGTGTGACCAAGGCTGAAGGAACAGTAGAATATGAGCTCCTCGAGTACTGCCTGCGTCAAGATCTGAATAAGCGGGCAGAGCGGAGGATGGCTGTGCTTCACCCACTCAAGGTGGTAATCGACAACTACCCGGACGACCAGGTGGAGGAGCTCGAGGCAATCAATAACCCCGAGGACGAGTCTGCGGGAACTCGTAAGATTCCGTTCTCCAAAGTGCTCTACATCGAGCGGGATGACTTCATGGAAAACCCGATCCCTAAATTTTATCGCCTCGCTCCAGGACGGGAAGTGCGACTGCGCTACGCCTACTTTATAAAGTGCACCGACGTGGTGAAGGATGAAAACGGCGAGATCTTAGAGATTCATGCCACCTACGATCCGGCAACCCGGGGCGGGGACGCGCCGGACGGACGGAAAGTGAAAGCGACCCTGCACTGGGTGTCGGCCGCCCACGCGATCGAAGCAGAGGTGAGGTTGTACGACCGACTGTTCAAGGTGAAAAACCCCCTTCAGGTCGAGGAAGGCAAGGACTGGCTCGATAACCTGAATCCGGATTCGCTCATTGTCCTCACCAACTGCAAGCTTGAACCGAGCCTCAGGAATGCAAAACCGGGCGATCGGTTCCAGTTTGAGCGGGTAGGCTACTTCTGCGTTGATCCCGACTCCGAACCGGGCAATCCCGTGTTCAACCGGACCGCCACCCTACGCGACACTTGGGCGAAGATCAAGCAACGTCAGCTGGGTACACCACCTACGAAATAACACAAATTACAAGCTGGCCCTTTTGTGTGTTCACGATGTATCCCTTGACAACTAACTGTGTCTGACGTATATAAGCATGAGTAATATAAGGGAGAGATAACAATGCCAAAATGCACGAAAAAAACGAAGAAGATGAAACCATGGTGCGACCGTTATCCTGCCGAACGTCCACCTCGCTTTCTGCGGCCGTTTTTACTCCTCCTCTTGCGGGAGCGGGAAGGACACGGATAC
>CAZZJU010000056.1:0-10202 GCA_964654805.1 uncultured Thermotogae bacterium
CCGCATGTGGCCACTTCATGGGACGCCTCGGCGGACGGCTTGACGTGGACTTTCCATCTACGAAATGACGTTAAGTTCCATGACGGAACACCCCTCACCGCTGAGGACGTTAAATTCTCCATGGACCGACTTACCACCATCGGAGAGGGGTATGCCTTCCTATTCGTCGGTCGTGTGGCAAGCACGGAGGTAGTGGACAAATACACTGTCCGGTTCCACCTGTCAAAACCGTTCGGTCCATTCCTTTCCACCCTGTATCGCTTGTACATCGTTAACAAGAAACTGGTAGAAGCCAACATCAAGAAGCCAGGGCCGTACGGTGATATGGGAGACTATGGTAAAGCATATCTGGTCGACCACGACGCCGGAAGCGGCCCGTACATGGTGAAAGAGTTCCGCGTCGAGGAAGAACTCGTAATGGTGAAGAATCCGAACTATTGGCTGCCCATCGATCCAAACGCGCCAGAGGAGGTCCGATTCATCGGCACAACTGAGCCAGCGACTATCCGAACGATGATGTCCCGCCGCGAACTCGAGATCTCCGACCAGTGGCAGCCGCAAGAGGCACTAAAGGCACTGGACGGAATCAAGGGAGTAGACATTGCCGCGTTCTCACCGGGCACCGAGTTCTACCTCATGATGAACACGAAAAAGCCGCCTACGGACGACATCCACTTCCGACGGGCAATGGCTTGGGCGACTGATTACCAAACCGTGATCAAGCACATATTCCCCGGCTCAATCCAGGCGAGGGGACCAGTGCCTCAGAACCTGCCGGGCGCTGATCCGAACGTATTCCAATTCCATCGTGATCTGGACAAGGCACGGGCAGAGCTTGCCAAGTCCAAGTACGCAAACGAGCTTGACAAATACCCAGTGGAGTTCCATTGGATCGCTGAGGTACCGGATGAGGAAAAGGTAGCCCTGTCGTTTATGGCCAACATGGCGGATATTGGGATTAACGTCAAGGTAGTGAAGGTCCCGTGGATGTCGGTAGTGGAGGAGATGGCTAAGGAAGAGACAAGCCCAAACATTGTCTCTGTGTTCGACTCTTCCCACTATCCGGAAGCAGGTTCCCTGCTCGAATCTCGCTATCACTCCGCTTCCGCCAACACATGGGAACAGAACGAATGGCTGCTCGACAAGAAACTCGACGCGATGATCGAGGATTCGATCGCCACAATCGACCGTGCTGAGCGATTCGCCAAGTACGCGAAGATCCAGGAATACATCGTCAATCTCTGTCCCACTATCTTCCTGTTCGAGCAGGTGGAGAAGCACGCCTATCAGTCAGCCTACGTGGATTGGCCGGCCGCTCAAGGCAAGGTAAACCCAGTCATGGGGTACAACCTAGCGGCACGATTCATCAAAGTCTATCCGGACAAACGTCAGAAGCTCCTCGGAGGCTGACGCCGTCGGGCGGAGGGGGAATTCTCCCCTCCGCCCATTCAAAGGGATTGATAAACGATGAGCATCCTAAAGTTCTTAGGAAAAAGACTAGCACTATCAATATTCGTTCTGTTTGGCCTTTCGCTCCTTATATTCACTATCTCTCGGGTACTCCCCGGAGATCCGGTGCGGATGGCGCTCGGGCCGCGGGCCCCAGAATGGGCGGTGAAGAACATGCGGGCGCAGATGCATCTGGATAAACCCCTCTACGCTCAATATTACTACTGGCTCAGCGAGGCGCTGCACGGCGACCTGGGGCAATCCCTGTTCACTCGAAGACCAGTGGTGGAGGACATAAAGGAGTTTCTTCCTGCAACTACTGAGCTCGCCCTGTTCGCCGGCATCATCATGGCCACGTTCGGGATCCTCCTGGGCGCAGTGTCAGGACGGTACACAAATACATGGATCGACAACAGCGTCAGAATATTCTCCTATATCGGGGTTGTCACCCCTTCGTTCGTGTTCGCGATCCTGTTTTTGCTTCTCTTCGGGTACATCCTGCGCTGGTTTCCCACTGCCGGTCGGTTGAGCCCCGGGATAGTGCGCCCGCCGGTGATCACCGGAATGGTCACGTTCGACGCGTTGATCACCGGTCATTTTGCCGCGCTCGGGGACGCACTCTGGCATATGGTACTGCCCGCAGTGAGTCTTGCCCTCGGAGGTATGGCCCAGGAAGCGCGGATCACCCGCTCGACGATCAGCGATAATCTGCGCAAGGATTACATCGCCTCGGCAAAGGGATTCGGAGTGCCCGAGCGGTTAGTCACTCTCAAGTACCTGCTGAAACCGTCCCTCATTCCCACGGTCTCCATTCTCGGGCTCGATTTTGCCTCCCTGCTCGGGAATGCGTTCCTGGTGGAGTTGATATTCAACTGGCCCGGCTTCTCCCGTTACGGCATCAACGCTATGTTGCGTAAAGATCTAAACGCTGTATCCGCGGTGGTAATGGTGCTCGGAGTGGTGTTCATACTCGTCAACATTCTGGTTGATCTGGTCGTAGCGTGGTTGGATCCCCGGATCAGGCTAGGCTCGGAAAGGGGTAAATGATCATGGTCGAAATTGGAAATCCCATGTTAAAAAGAAGGGTCGAAGCGCTGAAAAAGGGCTGGTACAAGTTCTCCAAGAACCCAGTCTCTGTAGTAGGATTGTTCTTCGTCCTACTGGTCTCGTTCTTGGCCGCATTCGCCCCGTACATCGCTCCTTACCCACAGCACGCCGGTCGGTTTGTCAATTTCGCCGAAGCGAGTCAGCCACCGAGCCTCCACCACTTATGTGGGACAGATGTGTTTGGCCGCGATATTCTCTCCCGAATCTTCTTCGGCTTTCGGTACTCATTGATGATGGGGGTAGTCGTCCTCTCCCTCGTCGTTCCGGTAGGGGTGGTACTGGGGCTCATCGCTGGTTACTACCGTGGAACGTGGATCGACACTGTAATTATGCGTGTCACCGACGTTTTTCTTGCCGTTCCACCGTTGATTCTGGCCTTGGCTGTCTGCTCTGTCCTCACCCCAAGCGTGTTCCACGCAATGATGGCCGTCTCCCTCATGTGGTGGCCATGGTACACTAGGCTCGTCTACGGGTTAGCATCATCGCTGCGTAACGAGTTCTTTGTGCAGGCCGCTGAGGTGACCGGAGCAAGCAAGGCCCACATCCTATTCAAAGAGATCCTCCCTAACTGCGTCTCCAGCATCTTCACTAAGATGAGTTTGGACATGGGTTGGGTAATCCTGATCGGCTCGTCGCTCAGCTTTGTCGGGCTCGGAGCCCAACCTCCGACTCCCGATCTGGGAACAATGGTCGCCGATGGAGCGAAATACCTGCCAGACCAATGGTGGATTGCGATCTTCCCCGCACTGGCGATCATGATCACTGTACTTGGGTTTAACTTAATCGGCGATGGATTCCGTGACTTGTTCGCTCTTGAGGAGACGTAACATGCCCGATCCAATACTTAAAATCGAAGACCTACACGTCGAATTTAAGGTTTACGAAGGGGTTTTACGAGTACTGAATGGCGTGCAACTGACGGTGAATCCGGGAGAGAGGGTCGGTTTGGTAGGGGAAGCAGGCTGTGGAAAGACGACTACAATGAAGTGCGTACTGCGCATCCTTCCTTCCCCACCGGGGCGGATCACTGCGGGCAAAATTTTCTTTCACGACCGGGACATCCTACGAATGAGCCAGCACGAGATCCAACGGGTGCGCGGTGCGGGGATATCAATGATCTTCCAGGATCCGACCGCCGCTCTGAACCCCGTGTTCAGTATCGGAGATCAGCTCACAACAGTCATCCGGTATAACACGCGCGATTCACTGGACAAGAAGGAGATTCGCCGTCGGGCGATCGCCGCATTGCGCGAGGTTCAACTCCCCGACCCCGAGCGCATTTTCGCCGGTTATCCGGTCCAACTCTCCGGCGGAATGAGGCAACGGGTGTGCATCGCTATGGCACTTGCCACCGAGCCGGAGCTTCTGATCGCTGATGAGCCGACCACCTCTCTCGACGTCACGATTCAAGACCAAATTCTCCGGCTGTTGCACGAGTTGGTAGAACAGCATGGCACTTCGGTTATTTTCATTACCCATAGCCTCGGCGTGGTGCGGGAGATGGCAGACCGGGTGTATGTCATGTATGCGGGAAGCATAGTTGAGGGAGCAACAAAAGAAGAGCTATTCTCTAATCCGCTTCATCCGTACACCTTGGGCCTGATGAGCGCCGTGCCGAAGCTGACCGGTGGAGGAATAGCGGAAGGAATACCGGGAAGGATTCCCGATTACCTCGATCCGCCGCGTGGGTGTCGGTTCCATCCCCGCTGTTCACAAGTAGTCTCCATGTGCTCAGCGGAGCGGCCACGGCTAATGCGGGTGAACGACGATCACGAGGTTGCCTGTTTCCACGTTGAGAGGGGTGAAGCGGATGCCTGAGGACATACTAAAAGTAGAAAACCTACAGAAGTTTTTCGTTACCGCGCAGGGTACAGTGCGCGCGGTCGACCGTGTTTCGTTCACCGTGAAGGAAGGAGAGACGCTCGGACTTGTTGGGGAATCGGGATCGGGTAAAAGTACAGTAGCCTACACGGTCGTGGGGATCTACGCCCCAACCGCCGGAAAGATCTTGTTCCAAGGGCAGGACATCTCCCGTCCGGTCAACAAGCGACCAAAGTCCTTAAAACGTGCGATTCAGATCGTGTTTCAAGACCCAGGCACATCCCTAAACCCCCGCCGGACAATCCAGCAGATCCTGGAGCTCCCGCTCAAGGTTCACCACCTCACCGTGGGTGACCGAAAGGCCGAGGTAATAGAGCTGTTACGACGCGTCGAGCTGCCCGAGGACTACTTGTATAAATCCCCCCACATGCTCGGCGGAGGAGAGCGCCAGATGGTGGCAATCGCCCGTGCCCTGGCTACCGAACCGAAGTTGATCATTCTCGATGAGCCTACCTCCGCACTCGACGTCTCGATTCAGGCGAAGATCATCAACATGCTTATAAAGTTCCAACAGGAAATGGGACTGTCGTATCTGTTCATCACCCACGACCTAAGCCTGATGCGGAATGTGGCGAGCCGGGTGGCGATCATGTACCTGGGAAAGATATCTGAGGTGGCACCGACAGCGGAGTTTTTCCAGAACCCGCTCCATCCGTACACCAAAATGCTACTTTCCTCGATCCCGGTTGTTCTCGAGGAAGAGGAAGCGCTCAAACCGACCAAAGTAATTTCCAAAGGAGAGATACCGAGCCCGGTGAACGTACCTCCGGGCTGTGGTTTTCACACCCGGTGCCCGGTGCAAGAGGAAATCTGCTCGCGTGTGGATCCAGAGACTACTGAGGTAGCAGAAGGGCATCTCGTCCGCTGCCACCTGTTCGGAAAACAGTAAGCCCAGAATTTAACAACGGAAAGGAGAGGAGATCATGAGCAAGATTCTATGGATCGATCCAGTGGGAACCGACCTGTTCGATCAGCCGATAAAGGAATTCCTCGATACGGCCAAGGCGCAGGGGACCACCGTGGACGTCGTCTCCCTCGACCGCGGTCCAATGCACTTGGAGTATCACTACTATGAGGCGTTGATTCTCACCGACACTCTGCACACGATCCGCCGCGCGGAAGTGGAGGGTTACGACGCGGCGGTGATCGGATGTTTCTACGATCCCGGCCTGCGCGAGGCGCGCGAGATCGCGGAAAAGCTGGTGGTCACCGCACCGGCTGAGTCGGCAATGCACATCGCCACCACCCTTGGTCACACTTTCTCCATCCTGGTGGGAAGGAAGAAGTGGATCCCAAAGATGCACGAGAACGTGGTCAAGTACGGATTCCAGAATCACCTCGCCTCGTTCAAGTCACTTGAGTTGGGGGTATACGACTTCCAGAAGGACCCGGCGGAGACTGCCCGACGTATGCGCCAGGCGGCGAAAGAGGCGGTGGAGGTCGACGGTGCGGAGGCAATCGTTCTTGGTTGCACGATCGAGTTCGGCTTCTACAGGGAGCTACAGGAAGAGATCGGGGTTCCGGTGATCGATGCGGTGCTCGCACCGCTTAAGTACGCCGAGTTCCTGATTGAGCTGCGGGAGCGGTTCGGCTGGTCACACAGCAAGGTATACGGGTACCAGTCGCCCCCGCTTTCCGAGATCCGTGAGTGGAAACTCGAAGAGCAGTACGGTACCTCCGGATTGTGGGGGTAGAAAGGACAGATGATGGCAGAGAAACTGCGGGTTGGATTTGACGTCGGTGGCACGTTCACCGACGGGGTGTTGATGCGGGAACGGGAGGTGCTCGCCAAAGCGAAGTCGCTGACCACGCAGGATGTCACTGGCGGAATCGTGAACGCCCTCGACGAGCTTCTCTCTCAGTCTAAGGTCGACCCGAAGCAGATTGGGATGGTCTCGCTCGGCACGACTCACACCACCAATGCGATCATCGAGCGGCGCAATCTGAACAAGGTGGGGATCTTCCGCCTCGGCGCGCCGGCGACGACGGCGATCCCGCCGCTCACCGGCTGGCCGGAGGACCTGAAGGAGGCGATCGGCGGTTCCGAGCTTGTACACATCATCCGTGGTGGCTCGGAGTACGACGGTCGCGACATCGTCCCGCTCGACGAAAAGGCGATCGAACAGGCATGTCAAAAGATGAAGAGCAAGGTCGACTCAGTGGCAATTACCGGGGTCTTCTCCCCGATAATCCCAGATCATGAGGAACGGGCGGCAAAGATCGTGCGTGACGTTCTGGGCGAGGAAGTCCACATCACCCTCTCCCACCGGATCGCCACCATCTCCCTCCTCGAGCGGGAGAACTCGACGATCTTGAATGCAGCGGTGATCACAGTGATGCAGCGGGCGGTCCGTTCCCTCAAGCAGGCGGTCGCCGAGCGGGGGATCGATGCTCCGCTTTACATCGTGCAGAACGACGGAAGCGTCATGTCCGCCGATTATGCGGTCGACTACCCGATCTTCACCGTCGCCTCCGGTCCGGCGGCGAGCGTGCGCGGATCGGTGTACCTGTCCGGGATCGAGGACGGAGTAGTGGTCGACATTGGAGGGACATCGACCGACGTTGCTTACATCGTGAACGGATTCCCGCGCGAATCGTCGATCACCGTGACGATCGGCGGGGTTAAGACGAACATCCGCTGCCCCGACCTGCTATCGATCGCCCTCGGTGGAGGGACGATCGTGAAGCACGAGGGAGAGGAAGTTAAGGCCCTCGGTCCAGAAAGCGTGGGATACAACCTCGTCCGGCTCGGAAAGGCGTTCGGCGGTCCGCTCCTCACCGTGCACGACATCGCGGTGGCGCTGGGGAAACTCGACCGCAAGCTGAACGTGTTCAAGACCGACTTCGTCACCCATCCGGAGAAGATAGCGGAGCTTCCGAAACCCCTGGTGGAGAACGCCTGGGAGGCGATTCGCGTCACCATCGAAGAGGCGATCGATAAGATGAAGACCACCGCCGAGCCGGTACCGGCGATCTTCATCGGCGGCGGTGCGATGGTCGTACCCAAGGAGGGAATCGCCGGGGTGAGCGAAGTCCTCAGTCCGGAGCACTTCGAGGTGGGCGGCGCCGTCGGAACCACAATCGCCGAGATCGGTGCCTATGCCGAGGGGGTGGTCGACCTGGAACAGGAGGCACGCGACGGTGCGATCGCTCGCGTCACCGAGCAGGCGGTCGAGAATGCCGCCGCCGCGGGCGCGATCCGCGACACGGTGGAGGTGATCGACGTGGAAGAGATCCCGTTCACCTACATGCCGGGCAAGCGCGAGAAGATCCGGGTGCGTGTGAAAGGGCAGGTGCTGTGATGGGCGCGCGCGAGATACTCGAGTCCTGGGGAGTGACGGATTACCGGGTGATCGACCGGGCCGCGATCGAGGAGATCACCCTCGGCGCCTCGATCCTCGCCACCGGTGGAGGCGGAGATCCGGAGATCGGGCTTTTGTGGACGTACAAGGTGCTCGACGAGGGCAAGGAGATCATCATGGTCGATCCGAAGTACGTCCCGGACGAGGTGCAAGTGGCAAGTCCGGCCACGCTGGGCGCAGCCCTCGTCCTCACCGAGAAGCCGCCGAGCGGCGGGGTGCTAAACCTCGCCATGCGCCGACTGGAGCGCTACCTCGGACGACCGATCGAGGCGACGATCCCGATCGAGTGTGGCGGGGTCAATTCGCCGGTGGCCTACGCAGCGGCGGCCGAGCTCGGGGTGCCGGTGATCGACGTCGACGGGATGAACCGCGCGTTCCCCGAACTGCAGATGACCTCGTGGGTTACGCACGGGGTGCACGCCTCCCCTACAGTGTCAGTCGACGATCGGGAGAACGTCACCGTGATCGACACCGGAGACGATGACGTCCTCGCTGAGAACCTGGCCCGCCGGGCAGCGATGGCCTACGGCGGGATCTCGTGGGTGGCGACCTACCCGATGACCGGCCGCCAGGTCAAAGAAGCATCGATCCTCTACTCCCAGAGCATCGCCTGGGCAGTGGGGAAGGCGGTGATGAACGCCCGACGCGAGCATCTTGACCCGATCGAAGAGCTCCTCAAGAGCCTGCGCCGCGAGCGCGGGGTGGAGGGGTTCAGCGTGTTCAAGGGAAAGATCGTGGACATCAACCGCGAGTTCGGCTCCGAAGCGACCAAGGGTTTCACCCTGGGACGGGTGACGATGGAGGGAATCGAAGACTACCGCGGGCACACCGCACAGCTCGACTTCCAGAACGAGTGGCTGAACCTGCGGATCGACGGGGAGGTTCGCTGTCTACCACCGGACCTCATCGCCGTGCTCGACGCGGAGACCGGCGAGCCGATTCGCACTGACATCATGCGCTACGGCTACCGTGGGACAATTGTCCTCATCCCGGCGCACGAGCGGATGCGCACCGAAAAGGGGATCGAGATGTTCGGCCCGCGGCACTTCGGCTACGATCTGGATTACGTCCCGGTCGAGGAACTGAACGGGTGAGGAGGTGAGAATGGACGAAAATCTGAACGCATTACTCAATGAGGATTCGCGCTACCGCGACATCCTCAAAGCGATCGCCGATGAACCGTACATCGAGCACCAGGCGCTGGCGGAAAAATCGGGGATCCCGTCGCAGGAGCTGGAACAATTATTATCAAGTCTTATCGATAAGATGGTAGTTCTCGAGCTGGCAAGCCAGGCCGATTCCAGTATCGAATCGCGCGTTCCGAAGAAGGTATACATGTTGAACCCGGAACGGGAAGAGGAGATCCGTGGGCTGTTCTAATTCCATCGCTTTTCCACGCCGGATAGCGGCGCTGCAGGAGGGAATGGAGCGGGCCGGGCTCGACCTCGCCCTGTTGTTCGACCGGGCGAACGTGCGGTATTTCACCGGATTTCGGTTGAACCGGGTGATAAATTCGATACTGGCTGTCCCGCGGGACCAGGATCCCGTCTACTTGGTGGCACAGCTTGACTTGGAGCGGGCGAAGCGCGACTGCTGGATCGAACAGATAGTCCCGTTTCCCGAGGACACCCCAAATTACCTCTCCGCCCTCGCTCCACTGTTCAATGGCAAGGTGCGGAAGGTAGGAGTGGAGCGCGACGTCATCACCCTGGCCCAGGCCGACTACATCCGCGAGCTTGTCGGACCCGGATGCGAGATGATCGACGTCAGACCGTTGACCACGCGGCTGCGGGCGGTGAAATCTCCAGAGGAGATCGAGCTCATCCGTCGCGCGGCGGAGATCGTCGACATCGCGATGGGAGAGGTGATTAACCATCTCCGTCCCGGCGCCTCCGAGGCCGAACTTTCCGCCCTGGCCGAGTGCCGCATGCTGCGTGAAGGAGCGGAGGGCGTGTCGTTCGAGCCGTTCCTGATGTCCGGGGAAAACGGGTGGCTACCGCAGCGGATATCCTCCCGTAAGCCACTCCGGGCAGGAGAGCTCGCTCTCCTCGACATGGGTGCGGTGTACGACGGTTACTGCTCGGACCTGACGCGCACATTCGCCGTGGGTGAGGTCGACGCGGAGAAACGGCGGATATTCCGCATCGCCTATGAGGCGCAGCAAGCGGCGATCGCCGCGATCAAACCAGGGATGCGCGCCTGTGACGTGGATGCTGTCGCCCGGGAGATGATCGCGGCCGCCGGGCTGGGAGAGTACTTCCCCCACCTGACCGGCCACGGGGTCGGCCTTTCCACCCATGAACCGCCGATCCTAGACCGGGACGTGGAAATGGTCCTCGAGCCGGGGATGGTGGTCACGGTCGAGCCAGGGATCTACCTTCACGGGGTGGGGGCAGCGCGGGT
>CAZZJU010000057.1:0-10170 GCA_964654805.1 uncultured Thermotogae bacterium
CGGCTAGTATCAATAAACTGCGTTTCATATCATACACCTCCGTTGCTTTTGCCGCTTTTTCCTTCCTCACGAAGTGGTTGTTCTCTTCCGTCGATCACCTCCTTCCCACATCGGTGCCGCGACGGAGCATCACGCCCACACGTTCCCGCCGAATGGTGCTCGAATCGCTGCTCTGACCACCGCTCGACCGGATCGTCACGAACACACGCTCCGCCGTTCTTTAGTTGCCGTCTGTAGATTTTCTTATCCATTCCGCAGTTTCCGCGTCTTAGCTTCGTCGATCCGGGGTGGCTCGCCGGTTATCGCTACTCCATACACCCGTTCCGCGATTTCGCGCGTTACATAACCGTCCAGTACATCGTTCAGCACGGCTTGCGGGTCGCGCTTCTTCGGATCACCATAGCCGCCCCCCATCCCGGTGATGAACCTGACTACATCACCTCGGTGCAATACTTCGTTGGAGAATCGGCCTCGGCGTTCTACCTCGCCATTGGATTTGCGTACCTCAACTAGGTTCGGTGTTCCGTCCATTCCCCCGGCGAGTCCCCACGGCGGGAACTTATTCCGGCCGAAGCTCGCGGTGACGAATGCCTGGGAGTTGGTGATGCGGTAGTCCTTCACCAGGCCGAATCCCCCGCGCCACTGACCGTGACCGCCGTCCGCGATGTTCAGGGCGAACTGATCGACGATCATCGGGTAACGCGTCTCCGCGACCTCGATTGACAGGACGTAGGTCTCTCCATCGCCGGAGCAGACCAAACCGCTCTCTCCGTCTTTTCCCTTGCCGGCACCCCATCCACCGGCGTTCGGTTCCACTGAGAAGAACCATTCGCCGGTGCGGTCGTCAATCCCGCTTACGATCGTTCCACAGACACTCAGGAAGTGCCCGGCGGTGATCCGGTCTGGCATGACGTCGGCGAGCGCCTTCCAGATGATATCGCCGGCGTAGCTGTCCGATTCCCAGTAGGTGCTAATCGGGGCTGGGCGCTTGGGGTTAAATACAGTGTCTTCCGGGACGATTACCTCTAATGGTGCAAAGAATCCCTCGTTGGCATCTCCGTGTGGAGAGACGACCGCCTTGTAGGCGAATTTAGCTGTGCTTTTGAGCGCCGAGAGGGGAGCGTTTATCGGCCCGCGACACGTCTTCGCCGTCCCTGTATAATCGACGACGAATCGATCGTCGGTAATCGTCACTTTGACCTTGACCAGAACCGGATCCCCGCCGAGACCATCATCGTCAATATATTCCTCCGCAGTGAATACTCCCTTCGGGAGCTTCTTCAATTCCTCAAGTGCCTCTTGCCTGCCCTGTTCCAAATAGACCTCGATCGATTCGAGCACCGTGTCCAACCCGTATTTATCACACACCTTGACGATCCGATCAGCGGCAACTTGCAATGATGCTGCTTGGGCACGCATATCTCCGAGAGTCATCTCCGGAATCCGCCCGTTGCGCGCGATGATGTCCACGATATCCCTGACCTCTTCTCCCTTGCGGAAGAGCTTCACCGCCGGGAACTGAATCCCTTCCTGGTAGATGTCGGTGGCGCTCGGTGACCAGCTCCCCGGGTCCTTCCCTCCGATGTCGTTCCAGTGCCCTTTGTTGGCGGCGAACATGATCGGACGACCCTTGTAGAAGACGGGCATCACCAGCACGACATCGTTCTGGTGCGTTGCCCCGCCCATATACGGATCGTTCAGAATGATGATGTCGCCTTCATCGAGGCCATCCAAACCGAACTTGTCGATCACTTCCTGCACCGCGTCGGTCAGAACGCCGATGAACGGCGGAATCCCGTTTGCCTGGGCGATCATACGCGCTTTAGCATCGGTGATCGCGCAGCCGTAGTCGAGGACCTCGTAGATGACCGAGCTCTTGCTCGTGCGCCCGAACGCGGCAAACATCTGCTCCGCGGCCGAGATAAGGGCGCGTTTGATCACTTCTACCGTAAACGGATCGATACTGCGCTTGGGGCTCATTCACCCACCTCCGTTATGACGAGGTTGCCGAACTTATCCACCTGCACCTGTTGTTCCGGGTAAATGACCGTGGTGCACGCTGGCTCCTCGATGATCGCTGGCCCGGGTAGCGGGGTCTCAAGCGGGATCAGGCCTCGTTCGTACACTTTGCTCTGTATCGGGCCTACCCCTTCGAAGTGGACCCGGCGCTCGCCCTTGAGTGCGCGGGTCAGGTCGCGCCCGGAATTCGAGATCGGCTGCAGGCTCGGCTTGTCCACCGTCCCCCAACCGACCAGGTGGAAGTTCACAATCTCCACCGGATCGTCCTGGCGGAACGAATACGCCTGTTCGTGCAGCTCGTGGAACGTGCTTATCACTTTCTCCAAATTTCCGCTTTTGAGCGCCTCTTCTGGAACCGGGGTGCGAACCGTGTGTTCCTGCCCCTTGTAGCGCAGATCGAGGAACCGCTCGATGATTACCCGGGAAAGAGGGAATCCCTCTTCCTGGAACTGGGCACGCGCTTCCTCTTCCAACGTGGAAAAGGAAGAGACAATATCATCCAGTTGGCTGGAATCGCAGGGAATGACCCGCGTGCGGATGAAGTCGTGGCGCAGGTTCGTCATCAGCATTCCCCATGCCGAGAACTGTCCCGGAGCATTGGGGACGATCACCTTGCGCATGCGCAGCTCGCGCGCCAACCAAGCACCGTGCAGCCCACCGGCTCCCCCATAGGCTACCAGGGTGAAGTCGCGCGGGTCGTACCCCCGTTCGATACTCACCCGCTCAAGCGCTGCTTGCATGTTCGCGTTCGCCAGCCTGAGGATCCCCAATGCGGCATCGAGCAGGCTGAGGTCGAACGGTTCAGCGATCTTTCGCACTGCTGCCTCCGCATTGTTCACGTTCAGACGCATCTCGCCACCGAGGAAGTAATCGGGATTGAGCCTTCCGGTGAGGAGGTTGGCGTCGGTGACCGTCGGCTCTGTCCCGCCGAGGTCGTAGCAGGCCGGTCCGGGATCGGCGCCAGCGCTTCGCGGTCCGACGTGCAACGCTCCGCCTTGGTCAATCCAGGCGATGGACCCCCCGCCAGCCCCCACCTCCACGATATCGACGACCGGGATCTTGAGCGGATAACCGGCCCAAGTTGTCGTCTTCTCTAGGTGGTAGTCGGTGTTGATTTTCACATGTCCGTCATCAATCAGACTCACCTTGGCAGTGGTTCCGCCCATGTCAAAGGCGATCACACTCTTCTCCCCGACGACGCGGGCGATCGCCTCCGCTCCGATTACCCCGCCGACCGGGCCAGATTCCACCAGATGAATCGGAACACGGCGGGCGTGCGCGAACGCAGTGGTACCACCATTCGACTGCATCGCATACTTTGTGCACCCAGCCCCCATCTGGGAGAGCCTCTCTTCCAAGGTTGAGAGGTAGAGTTTCGCTGCTGGCTGTACGTACGCGTTCATCACCGTGGTGTTCGTGCGCTCGTACTCGCGCCACTCCTGGGTGATCTCGTGCGACAGGGTGACCGCTGCTTCGGGGTACAGCTCGTTTATGATCTCCCGCGTGCGGCGTTCGTGAGCGTGATTGGCGTAGGCGTGGATGTAGCACACGGCGATCGCTTCGATTCCCGCCCGTTTACATTCCTCCACCGCGGCGACCACGTCTTCCTCGACCAGGGGTTGAATCACCTCGCCGCGGTAGTCAAGGCGCTCCCGCACCTCGAACCTAAATCGCCGCGGGACGAACGGCTCCGGTTTGTGATAGAACAGGTTGTACATGTCGGTCCGGTTGGCACGCTGGATTTCCAACACGTCACGGAATCCCTTGGTCGTTAAAAGGGCTACCTTCGCTCCCTTCCGCTCGGTGAGGGCGTTGATCACCACCGTGGTCCCATGGACGAACTGGCGGAAGTCCGCCGGATCCAAGCCGCTCTTTTCGATGGTGTGCGTCACACCGTCCGCGAAGTTCGCTGGAGTAGTAAGTTCCTTCCCTAACGTTACCTTGCCTGTCGCCTCGTCCAGGCTCACGAAGTCGGTGAATGTGCCGCCGATGTCGATGGCCACCCGTTTAGCCATTCTATAAGCGTCCTCCTTCTAAAAGTTTCAATGTCAACACCCAAAGGACTTTTGCTGTATCGTCCCCCGGGTTTTGCACTGTATGGGGTCGAGTGGAAAAGATATGGAAACTGTCACCCTTGTGGAGTAGCTCTTTCTTGTCCTCCACTTGTAACACGACCTCTCCTTCCAGCACATACCCGAATTCCTCTCCTTCATGAGAGATGAGCGGGGGGCTATAGTGAGGGGGGTACTCGGCGATCATCGCCTCGAGCACACGGTCCGGCATGCTTCCGGAAAGAAGGTTGTAGGTGACGTTGGAGTCCTCAATGCGGATGCGACTGCGTGGATGCCCTGCTCGTAGTACAAGGGGGCCGTCGTTTACTGCAGCGAAAAAATGAGTAAGAGGGATCCCCAATGCATCGCAGATTGCGTGGAGTGAGGAGATTGAGATGGAGGAAAGCCCCCGCTCAACTTGGGAAAGAAAGCCAACTGATAGCCCACACCGGGCGGAGAATTCTTCTAAAGTCCAACCCTTTTGCTGTCTAAGTGTTCGGACTCGTCGTCCTATGTTTTCAATTTCTTCGCGCATAATTTTAGTATAGTGAAAAAATTTTTCGTGTCAAGATTTGAGAAGCATATGCAAAGACGGGTAGGTACATACCAAGCATTCACATTCGCAAAAGTCTTTTAACGTTTATCGAGAAAAAATTTTGATGATATACGAATGCCCCCAACAGCGAATGATGTACAATCGAAACCGCAATGGCAGTGCTCACCGATTACAGGTTTGGACGAGTCAGAGTTGATGGCAGGGAGTACTACCGGGACCTGCTCATATTTGCAGACGAGATTTTGTATCCGTGGGTGCGCCGGGAGGGACACGCGCTTTATCCCGATGATCTGACGTGGATTATCGATAAAGGGGTACGGGTACTTGTGATCGGGACCGGGGCGTTCGGTCGGCTGCGGGTGCCGGAAGAGACGAGGAAATATCTCAACGAACGTGGAATAACACTGGTGAGCTTGCCCACCCGAGAGGCGATCGCGGAGTATAACCGAATTTGTCAGGAAGCAAACATGGTTGGATGTGGGCTTCATCTTACCTGTTGATTCTTTAACTTCCGTAGATAACCGAGTACACTCCGACTCAGAGAGGAGGAAAGATGGAAAAAGAACGGATCGATTTCCTGCGTACATTCATGGAGACGGCATGCCCATCCGGATTCGAGCAGGCAGCATCCACATTGTGGCGCAAAGAGGCGGATAAATTTGCTGACCGAACCTGGACGGACACGCATGGCAACAGCTTTGCCGTTGTGAACGAAGGGGGTAGCCCACGGGTAATGCTTGCCGGGCATATAGACGAGATTGGCTTGATGGTTACCCACATTGATGAACACGGTTATATCTCCTTTACTGGGATCGGTGGTTGGGATCTACAAGTGCTTCCCGGTCAGCGGGTCAGGATTTATACTAGGGACGGAGTTGTTCTCGGTGTGATCGGGCGCAAACCGATTCATCTGCTCAAAGATGAGGAAAGGAAGAAGGTAGTCAAGTTTGAGGACTTGTGGATCGACATTGGGGCGAAGAACAAGGACGAGGCAGCCTCACTTGTGGAAATCGGTGATCCGGCTGTGCTTGATTACTCGTTCGCCGAGTTGCGCAACGATTTGGTCACCGCGCGGGGGTTCGATGATCGCATCGGTGCATTCATCGTCCTGGAAGCGGCTCGGATCGTGGCCAGTTTGGCCCCCAAGGCAGCTGTGTACGCTGTAGCAACAGTGCAGGAGGAAGTCGGTTTGCGAGGGGCACGCACAAGTGCGTTTGGCATCGATCCCAAAGTGGGAATTGCCGTTGACGTTGGATTTGCCACTGATACTCCTGGAATGGGAAATGAGAAGAAGATGGTCGGTGATATCGTGATGGGCAAGGGACCGATGATAGCGCGTGGACCGAATATTAACCCTAAAGTATTCGAGTTAATGGTAGAGACGGCAAAGAAGGAGGGCATCCCCTATCAGATTGAAGCCGCTCCGCGTGGTACCGGCACTGACGCTAACGCGATCCAATTGACCCGTGCTGGAGTGGCCACAGGATTGGTCTCGATACCTAATCGGTACATGCATTCTCCATGTGAAGTTGTTCACTTGGGTGATGTAGAGAATATCGCTAAGCTGATTGCCTACACTGTGGCCCAGATCGACGACAATACTGACTTCATTCCTAGCTGAAAATTTCGAGCGGGGCCTCTGGCTAGGCCCCGCTTTTAATCATCAAAGCTCATAGATCTCCGAGTACTTTATTGTAATATAATCAATGAAGTAGCGGGAATCCGGTTTCTCTCCGGTTACTCGTTCGATGAGTACAGGAGGGTCATACATTTTGCCGAATTGATGGATATTTTCCCGCAGCCAGGAAAGAAGTTTTGTGAAGTCACCGCGGGCGAATCCGTCCTCTAAATGAGGCACCTCCTTTTTCACTGCGGCGAAAAGCTGGGCGGCATACAGGTTACCGAGCATATAAGACGGGAAGTAACCGAACATCCCTCCGGACCAGTGTACGTCCTGTAGCACGCCTTGCGCGTCGTTCGGTGGGACTACTCCGAGGTAGCGTTCCATCGCTTCATTCCATAGCTCCGGTAGGTCTTTGGCCGCGATTCTTTCGGTGATCAGACCTTCTTCCAGTTCGAATCGGAGCATGATATGCAAGTTGTATGTAACTTCATCCGCTTCTACACGGATTAATGATGGCTCGACGACGTTCACCGCGCGGTACATCTCCTCCGGAGAGATCGCGGCTAGCTGAGGGAAAACATCGGAGATAATTGGAGAGAAGAATTGCCAGAAG
Source organism: uncultured Thermotogae bacterium (assembly GCA_964654805.1). Classification (GTDB taxonomy): domain Bacteria; phylum Bipolaricaulota; class Bipolaricaulia; order UBA7950; family UBA9294; genus S016-54. Next base: position 6,864 of record CAZZJU010000057.1, read on the forward strand.
GACAGGCTCCTTCCTACTATATTTTCCCACATTCGCGACTGGGACTCATGTATCCCGTATGACGCTCCTTCATCGAGACCGGTCCACCGGAGTTTATCGGGAATGCCCTGGTCGTACAGAGCATGTCCTCCTTCGTGTATGGAGCTGTACAGTCCGGATACTAAATCATCCTCAATGAAACGCGTGGTTACTCGCACATCCCCAGGGCCAGTGGTGATGGTGAACGGATGAACCGCCGTATCGAGCCGTCCCGCTTTGAAATCATATCCCATAGCCTCAAGCACCCGCAGGGAAATTTGACGCTGTTTATCGGCGGGAAAAGTACCGCGGAGAAAATCCGCACGCGGGCGAGTTCCTTCATCCAACAAGCGTTTTATGAACGGGACGAGTTTGTGCCTGAGCGGGATGATGATCTCCTTAAGCTTGGCTGTAGTCATTCCCGGTTCGTATTCCTCGAGCAACGCATCGTATGGGTTTTCTTCGTAGCCAAAGTAGTCGGCAAACTGTCGGGAAAAATCAACCATCTCCTCCAGGTGGGGACGAAAACTGGCGAAATCGGAATTCTGTTTGGCCTTTTCCCATGCCGTTTCGCTGCGGGAGCGGGCGATAGCGAACTTCTCGAACAGGTCCGGCGGGATCGCCTTATGGCGGCGATATTCTCTTCCCACTACACGGACGCTTGCCTTCTCCTCTTCCGAAAGATCATCCCGTTTTTCCAGTTCCTCGATATAACGGCCGAGGTTATCAGAGGTCATAAGCTCGAATAGCATTTTGGATAGTTTTCCGATCACCTCAGCCCGGGCAGAATGCCCTTTTTCTGGTAAGTAGGTGCGTTGGTCCCAATGGAGCAGAGCAAGGCTGGAACTGAGTTTCCCAATCTCACGTAGATGTTCTTTGTAGAGCGCCAATGTATCTGACATCGAACCTCCTCGTTGGTTGCGGTATGAAAAAATTATACGGTGAAGATGCTTATTTGAACAACGAAGAGAGGAACGACTCAGTAAGATGGAATGGATGGTCGGAGAATCTAATTATCCCGTTGGGGTCAATTACAAATGTATGCGGTATCCCGTAAATTCCGTATTCTCGTGCTACCCCTTGGGATGCAGATACTGAGCCCCAGAGGGCGATGAGATCGTGGTATCCGTTTGCCTCCAAAAATGAGCGCGCATCTTCAGCGCTTCGGTCGAGACTTACTCCGATTAGTACTAGCCCCTTGTCTTTATATTCCTCATAATACTTCCGCAGTGTGGGCATCGATGCCCGGCACGGCGGACACCAACTTGCCCAGAAATCGAGAATGACTACATGGCCACGGAAATCGGACAGGGAAATGGGTTTCCCGTTCAGATCGGGTAAGGTAAAGTTGGGAGCACGATCTCCGACCTCGATTCCCACCGGCACGGAATCAGCGGTCGAGGTACGTTCGTTTGTGGAAGAGGCAGCAGTGGTACGGGAATCATTTGTGGACGGAGTGACACCTGATTGGTTAGATGTATTTTCAGCAGTTAGAGGAACCGTGGAGTTCGATTGCTCTCTTCCGATAATGATCCCGGCAGTGGCTCCACCAATTCCAACCACGATTATGACTGCCGCGATGATCCAGAACGTACGGTTATGCAAAATGGATTGTTTCTTCGCGCTTTTCCGCCTTTTATTCGCTGCTTTCTTTTTCTGTGTCGACATGATAATATCATAATACAATAATATTTAAATCCGTTCAAGACGGAGGTGTAGATGGAGGAATCGACCTGTTGTGCAATATCGGAGTTTATCTCAGTCCTGTCAAACCCGACACGGATTCGTATCTTGTGTACGCTGTTTGACGGCGAGAGGAACGTCGGGGAAATTGCCGATGAGGTAGGGCTTCCTCAAGCCCATACTTCATCTCACCTGCGCGTCCTTTACGACCGGGGATATCTTGCCCGCCGCCGCGATGGGAAGAAAGTTTACTATGCAATCCGCGATCCCCGTATCCCGGAGTTTCTGAAAGGAGCGGCCGGGCTTGTCGCTGACAGAAGTTAGGCTGGTTTTGTGCGATTCCAATACGGCGATCAATCTTTTCCGCTCAGTTTTGCAAACTTTTCAGCTAAGGCCTGCTCCACGCACTGGGGTACAAACGAGCTTACGTCACCGCCGTAGCGCTTAACTTCCTTAACAATCGACGAGGAAAGGAAGCTATAACGTCCCGCGGTCATGAAAAAGACACTCTCTATCTCAGAATCGAGGTCACGGTTGGTAAGAGCCATCTGAAATTCATAATCGAAGTCCGAATTTGCCCGCAGCCCACGTACGATCGCACTCACCCCGTATGATTTGGCACAGTCAATCAAAAGTCCGTCATAGGAGATCACTTCTACTCCGTTTATCCCTACCTCTTTGAGGGCTGCCTCAGTTATTGCTACTCGTTCGTCGATGGAAAAAAGCGGGGTTTTGTTCGGATTGGCAACGACAGCGATGATAAGGTGGGGGAACAGCTTCTTTGCCCGACGAACAATATCGATATGTCCGTAGGTTATCGGGTCGAAGCTCCCGGGATAAATGGCACGGGTGATAGTCATGATAAGTACATTTTATCTAAGAAATGATGAAAGCTCAATGCCTGCACTGTGCAAATGCCGATGGAGATTGCTGTCAGTTCACCCGGCTGGCCCGATGGTAGCAAGATTGGCGAGCTCGAGCCGAGCAAACCGCTCTAGCACTCGAGCGATATCTTCCTGGGCTACTGCATCGACTCGCCGGATGAGTTCCTCGGGCGACAAGATTTCTCGTCCGTTCACTGCCGCGTCTCCCAGCCGTGACGCCCGCCCGGAGTTTGTTTCCAACCCAAGGACAAGATGCCCACGCAACTTGGCCTTGGCAAGCTCGAGCTCATCTTCTGAGATTCCTTTCCGGCGTAGTTGGTGAACCTCGTTGAGCATGAGCTCAGTGACTGTATTCAGGTTCTTCGGAGCAGTACCAGCATAAATTATCCATGCTCCGGCATCGGAATAGCGAGCAACCGAGCTTGTCACTGCGTAAGCCAACCCACGCTCTTCGCGGATCAATCGGAATAATCGCGAGCTCATTCCTCCCCCGAGGACTGTGTTTACCACCTCGAGAGGGAAGCGATCCTCGTCCGATGCTGTACTCCCAGGAAGACCGAAATAGAGCTGTACCTGTCCAATTTCGCGTGGATGGTGATTTCGCCCCGGATTGATCTGGGGAGGAGTGCGATCGGAGAAGCGTGGACCACCGGGGGCATTGGCGAAATGTTGCGCTACGTCATTAAGAAACTTTTCTCGGTTCAGAGCACCACATCCCACCA
>CAZZJU010000058.1:0-10109 GCA_964654805.1 uncultured Thermotogae bacterium
GTGAACAGCTCTTCCAGATACGAAAGAAACCGTTCTTCCTCACCTGATTCGCTGTCGATCTGCACCATATCGCAGAAAAGCTCGGCAACCTTCTCCATGTCAGGCCTCCTTATCCATTTGTGCCCTTCTTTTCGCCTCCTGCGCGAATTCGACGACCAAGCGCTCGATGAACCGGTAAAACGCCGGTTTGTCAGTCATCACGAGGTTTTGATGATCGTTTATTTCCGCGACTATCTTTTCTAAGAATTGATCGTTATACTCCGTTGCCACCGATTCCGCCAACCGGCTGAGCACCTCGAGCAGGCGCAGTGGGGCGTAGTCCTTCGGTTCGTCTTTCAGTCCTTCAGCACTCGCTGCTAGGTACATGCACAGGTTGAATAGTTCATTATTGTCCATCGTATCTCTCCCAGGATATCAGCTGCGAAAGGGGTTTGCGCGCCGGTGGGACAGGGGTTTCATCGGGAAATCCCAACGCGATGAGGATGATCGGACGGATGTGATCGGGTATCTCCAGCAACGTCTTTATCCCCGCTCGGGAAAAAGAGACGACGGGGCAGGTGCCAAGCCCAAGTGAATAAGCCATGAGAGCCATGTTCTCCACGGCCATGGCCGCTTCTTCGGCGGCGGTGACCTCGTCGAACGGCTGCATCTCTCTTGTGTTCGAGCACACTACGATCGCTACCGTGGCTTTCCTGGGGAACCCGGGGGAAAGATCCTTGAGAGCCTTCAATCCCGCGGCTTCCTGCACCACGATGAATCTCCAGGATTGAACATTACTCGGGGACGGTGCCCACTGCCCCGCTTCCAGGATCTGCACAAGCAATTCGCGTGGGACTTTAGTATCCTTATACGAGCGGATGCTCCTCCGCCCTTTGATCACCGCGGTGAGGGTTTTCGATTTATCGGTTGCCATCAGTGCCTACCTGATAGTGAGTCGTTCGTTCTGTTCAAGCGGGCGGTAAGTTATATCGTAGCCGAAATGCCCCGGCCCGAAGACTTCCAGCCCGCGTTGTGTCCTCCATATTTCAGGAGCGGGATAGCCGATGACCGCTACGTCCATGCCCTGTTTGCAGTTGGGGTTGGTTATCGCTTCCCCTGTCTTCGGATCGAGGATGCAGATGAGGTCAGGTACGGTGACGTCGGGTTTCCCGTCGAACCAGGAGACGATGTGCTCATTTTTGTACCATATGCGGTAATTATGAGAGGAATAATCGCCGGTGCCGGAGATCTCCAGTTCTCCGATGGTGAACCCCTCTTCGATCTTCCACCCAGCCTTGCTTACCTTCCCCGCGAACAGGAAGTAACCTTGTCCGGCGGCGATAGCTGCCTTTACCGGATCATCACCTGCGGAACGGGCTTCTCTGACCGCTTTTCCAATTGTCAATGCTTGAGACACCGATCCAGCGACAATAGCGTTTTTCAATCGTTGGCCCGTTATCGGGTGGTCGGTAACACCGGCGCTGTTGTCACTGGCTACGGCGATTGCACGAACGATCGCCTCAGCGCGTCCATCATCGGCGACTTTGTTTATGATAACAATGTCTTTTTTGGCAGTGGCCACAGCGAGAGGATCTATCGGGATATCGCGGATGTAGAAAGTAGTGTGCTGAAGCTCGGGCACGGAACGGCCGGCCGGATCAGCGTCGACTATCGGGATACCACGCCTCGCCGCCACCACCATGGCTACAGCGGTGTTGCCTCCTCCTATCTCGGTAGGGACAGCCGCGTGGAATTTATGACCTAGATACTCCTCCAGCGCTTCAAACGCCCACAGGCACTCGATGCCCTCTGATCGAGGTTCCTCTTCGCTTGGCTCGTCGGGATTGACAGAGCCGCACATGTACGGTGATGCGACCATCGCGTCATCGGGGAGTTCATCGAGGGAGATGAGCTTGAATTCATACCCGCGTTCGAGTTCCGCTTGGAGGGATTTCAGCCCCTGTTGAGGGCTCCCTCCTCCACCGGTTCCTAAGATCGCGCAACCGCGGATCAGGTCTTCCAGATCTTGCTCATTTAGGATCTTCATTCACGAACCTCCTTTGGGTTAAATTTTCCTCCGTCTCATTTTGGGATCGAGAAACTCACGCAGCCCGTCTCCCACCAGGTTGAACGAGAGGACGCTGATGAAGATAGCAATTCCCGGGAAGGTGACAATCCACCAATTCGTTAGGAAGAATGTACGGCCGGTGCTGATCATCAGTCCCCATTCCGGCACCGGAGGTTGCGCTCCCAATCCCAAGAAACTGAGGGAGGCGCAGGTGAGGATGACTGAGCCGAAGTCCATGGAAGCTTGGATGATGATCGGGGTGAGGGAGTTGCGAAGGATGTGATGGAACACGATCCTTATCCAAGATGCTCCGCTTGCCTTTGCTGCAGCCACGAAATCCCTTTCACGGATGGAAATGGCTTCACTGCGGAGGATTCTGGTATACCACGGCCACCACGAAATGGCAATAGCGATCATCACGTTCCTTAGATTAGGACCTAATATCGCGGATATCGCCATAGCGAGTAGCAGAGAGGGGAAGCTCAAGAATATGTCCGTGATCCTCATTATTACTTCGTCCCATATCCCTCGGGAATATCCGGCGATCACGCCGAGGGGAACGCCGATAAGAAGAGCAAGGCCAATAGCGAGAACCCCGACTGATAGCGAGATACGAGAGCCATAAACGACCCGGCTGAAGACATCGCGTCCTAACTCATCGGTGCCGAAGAGATGCGATGGATTGGGGGGAAGAAACCGCTGTTGAATGTGAGTCTGGGTGACATCCCCGGGGTAGGGGGCGATCAGCGGGGCAAAAATTGCAATGAGGACTAGAATAAAACTGACTGACAAACCGCTGACTGCCAGCGGGTATTTTCTTGCCAATCGGAGGGTACGGACTATTCGTTTTTTCATGCTAACCGATCCTAATTCGGGGGTCGAGAAATGCCTGAGCGATGTCCACCAACAGGTTTAATAGGACATAAATGAAGGATACCAACAGCGTTACCCCCATAATCGCCGGATAGTCCACGGTCATGATTGCCTTGGAGGCGTAGTACCCCAGACCCGGCCAATCGAACACGGACTCAATGAGGAAGGTCGACACGAGCGAGTAAGCAAACGTCAGCGCACTTACCGTTAGAACCGGGCCGATGGCATTACGCAATGCGTAGACCGTGAGTATCTTCGTCTCCGACAGACCGTACGCTCTAGATGTCCGGATATAGTCCTCCTTTAGTATTTCCAACATCGTCGCTCGAGTCATCCGGACAGCTAAACCTAGCGGATACGCAGCGAGAGTCAATCCTGGTAGCACTATATGGGAAAGAGCGCTCACCCACGCGGCGAAATTACCGGTTACCAGCGCGTCAAACAGGTACATGCCGGTGATATGTTTAACGGGGTGGAGGAGATCAGTCATCATATCCAATCGTCCCGATAGCGGTAGTATTTTCAGTTCCTTGAAAAACACAAGTTGCAGGATCAATCCCAGCCAGAAAGAAGGGAGAGCAACTCCGGCGATGGAGAAAATGCGGCTGAGATGGTCGATAGCAGTTCCGTCGCGGGCAGCGGAGATGATGCCCAACGGAATTCCAATGAGGAAGGCGATAAACATACCAAAGATGATTAGTTCCAGCGATGCGGGGAAGTACAAAACGAGATCATGGAGCACGGGTTGATGGGTGCGAATGGACAGTCCCCAGTCTCCTTTGAAGAAGCTTGTTATATATTTCCAATACTGCACGTAAATTGGTTTATCTAATCCTAATTCGATTCGTGCCGCAGCTATTTGTTCGGTGGTGGCATGAGGGCCGACCCAGCGTGCCGCCGGTTCTGACGGAACCACGCGGGTGAGCAGGAAGGTGAATATCGAAACACCGATAATCACGATGATAGCGAGTAACAACCGGCGAATAATATAGGAAATCATAGGGGTATTTTCACCTTCCGAGACCAACGGGCGGAGAGAGATTTCCTCTCTCCGCCCATATTCCGGACAGTTTCACCTATTCGCGGTAGCAATCATACCAGAACACGACATGTGGATAAGCAGGGTTGTCTACATATCCCTTGAGTGAAGCCCGCACTGCCCGCACGTACTCCATGTCGTAGATGGCTACACCGGGAGCGTCTTCCATCAGTACGTTTTGCGCTTCGACGTACAGATTGATCGCTTCCTTCCGGTTTGTTCCGGTGATCGACGCTGCTGTGTTTATCAGATCGTCGAACAATGGATTGCTGTAGTAATCAAGGTTGAAGTTAATTTCCTTCTCTGTTTCGAACATTGCACTGAGGAAGGAGTGCGGGTTGGCGTAGTCGGGCCACCAATAGAAGAGGAAGATGTCCTGGCGTTTGTTGGGATCGGGAGATTTCGCAAGGTCCCACTGACTGTCCCATGGCATTCCCCGCACTTCCAGATTGATGTTCAATTTAGCGAGCTCCGATTTCCATAGCTCGGCGACTCTTCTTTCGTTTTCGTCTCCAGAAGTGTAGACGAGGAGTAGCTTGAAACCGCCTCCAGCATAACCCGCTTCTTTCAGAAGCACCTTAGCGGTCTCGATACTGGTGGTGTACTGCTTTATCCGATCGGAGTATCCCCACAGCCCGTAAGGGACCACACCCCTTGACTGGCGTCCGAATCCACCCAGAACACCCTCGACGATGTCCTGATAGGGAATGGTGTATGCTAGCGCTTCGCGCACCAATTTGTTGTTAAGAGGTGGTTTCTGGGTGTTGAACAAGGCCAACAGGTTTTGGAACGACGGCGTGTGCACGATTTTGACGTTCGGATTTCCCTTAAGAGCGTTTATTTCACTGATCGGCAGCATCTCAGTGAAGTCGGCCTGGCCGGCTCCGATCATCAACCTGCGGGTGGATGCCTCGGGGACCTCTTTGAACAGAACTTTGTCGAAATGCTTGCCGGACCATCCCTTCCAATATTCCGGGAACTTGGTAAGGACGATTTCTTCATTCCCTTTATGGCTTTCCACCATATACGGCCCAGTACCGGAGTCGTGCCCCGCTTTGAACCACTCGTGATCTGAGAATTTGGGGTCGAAGATGAAAGCGCTGTAACCCGCTGCCACGACCAAATCCAGGGATGTGGAATACTTCAAATGAAAGACAACGGTGTATTTATCAGGCGTTTCAATAGAACTAACAGCATCCCATATGTAAGAAGCTCCTTTCCCCCGGTTTATCGTCCGCTCAATAGAAGCCTTGACTGCGGCAGCGTCCATCTCATTACCGGTGTGGAATTTGACGCCCTTGCGGAGGTGGAACGTCCAGGTTTTACCATCCGCGGATTTCTCGTAGCTCTCCGCCAAGACCGGCTCGAATGTATCCTTGAACGGGTTGTAGCGCAGCAGGGTTTCATAGACGTTATTCATCCAGATGATTTCATTGGAGAAGGTATCGCTGGGATCCCAAAAGATTGTCACTTCGCTCGTGTACGCATAAACTGCGACTTGTGGCTGGGCAGCAAGTACGGGTGTACCGAACAATACCGCCAGCAATAGACTTATCCCAATCAACTTTAACAGGTTAATTTTGTTTTTAAGCATCAAAAATTCCTCCTTTTGCATTATTGATTTATCTTCCGCCACAAAAAAGTTTGCTTTACATTTTGCACCTCCTTCACTAAATCTGCGGTAGCAATTTATTTAATAGCCTTCTATCTTATCGAAGGAAGGGATCAGGTATGATCTTCCACGATGATGGCGCAGTCCCAATTTCACCAGCAGCTCGGCCATTTTTAAAGTTACTGCCGCTGGTTCAATGAGTGGAACGGATAACCGCTCCCGCACCGCTTGCGCTAGTGGGGCCATTCCTGTACACCCCAGGATGATTACTTCTGCCCCGTCGTGCTCGATCGCGCGATTTGCAGCGGAGACGATCGCGTCGACCGTCTTGTCAGGGTTCTTTTCGAGATCAAGTACCGGGATCTCCACCCCAACGGCTGAGGCGAGTCGCGATTCCACACCCAATTTGCGGACTTGACGCTTTATCCAGGGTTCTGTGTTTGGAAATGTTGAGATGACTGAAAATGCGGAACCGAGATGAAGAGCGACGGACATTGACGTCTCAGCCGGACCGAGCACCGGCTTTTCCGTGACCTCGCGTGCTGCGTCTACAGCGGGATCGGCGAAACAGTTGATCATAACGGCATCAACACCGTCGCTTAATTCCCGGACTAAGCGGATTACCCCCGGTCCGGCGTATACCTCATCGTGATACGTCTCAATGGATTTCGGCCCTTTCTCCAGTCCTACCATAACCACTTCGGTCCCGGTATCGGCTATTCCTTGGAGGTATTCTCTATCCTCCGCGAGCCATTCCGCAGTTGTTACCGGATTTATAACCAGAATTTTCAAGAGGTCCTCCTTTCAATGGGGATATACTCCTCATCATAGCCGAAGAAACCGGGACCGAATGCTGCTAACCCTTCAGGAGTACGCCACTCCTCCGGAGCGGGGAGGCCGATAATGGCGACAGTCTTCCCCGGATCACAGTTAGGGTTGGTTATCGGCATGCCGGTTGTGTTATCCAATATACAGATAAGATCAGGCACAGTTATGTCTACTTTTCCATTCCGCCACGCGATGATATTCTCATTTTTGTAGCGGACGCGGTACTTTTCTCCCGCGTAGCGGTCGATCCCAACCAACTCGATCTCTCCAACCGTGAAACCGCTTTTAACTCCCCAATCGTGTTTTCCCACAGTGCCTTGGAAGCGGATGAACCCGTGTCCGGCTTCCGCCACAGCAGTGACAGGGTTCGTGCCAGCTTCAATTGCATCCCGACGGGCTTTACCAAGTTCTCTAGCTTGTGATATCGTGTCGAGGATCGCCGCGTCTTTCAATTGATTTACCGACGCGGGATGATCGCATACCCCGACCATATTGCCGCTGGCTACGGCGATCTGGCGGATGATCTCCTCGCTTCGTTGGTCGTCTTTAACATGGCTGATGATTATCGAATCTCCCATGGGAGTGGCTACTGCCATAGGGGTGATGGAAAGTCCCTTCACATAGAAGATCGAGCACTGAAGGTCGGGAACTGCTCTGCCAGCGGCGTCGGCGTCCAGAAGTGGGAGATCCTTCTCTGCGGCTACGGCGAGGGCGCCGGCGGTAGCGAACCCTCCCAATTCGGCTGCTATAACCCCGGCGAACGGGCGTTTTAAATATGATTCCAAAGCTTCGAACGCCATTAACGCCACCCGGTCCGATGGATGGTCACTTCCCTCCGGCGGGACCGAACCACAGTAGTAGGGTGAGCCAATCGATGCCTCCGGAGACAGGTCTTCTATATTTGCCAGGGTGAAACGCTTTCCTTGTTCTACAAGCCTGTTTACCACCCTTAGCCCTTCTGCTAGGCTCCCCCCACCACCCGTGCCGAGGATGGTGCACCCGACAAGGATGTCTTCCAACTCTACTGGGGTTAAGGTCTGCATTATGCCCCCTTTTGTTCTATAAATAAAAAATTCTTAGCGCTACTAAAAAATTACCGTAGCATATCCACTCGTTTTTGTCAAGAATATCGAAGTTTCAGGTAAAGGCTGGTGGGAACAGGTTGACCTATAGGGTAGACTGGACTATTGTTGAAGGGTGAAGGGGTTGGTAGTTGTTATGATGCTTGTTGGACTGATTGGGCTGGGATTATGGTGGAACGGGGGAGGCAAATCCCACGTTGAGCTCCCACCTCTTTCAATTGACGATAAGCGGTTCCTGCTTAATCTGGCGCGGAAGCAGCTCGAGTCGGTAATCACAACCGGCCGCGGAATAGAGGTTGATCCCAACGCTGTTCCAGATGATGTAAAAACCCCAGCTGCGTGTTTTGTGACACTTAACGAGAATGGAGCACTGCGAGGATGCATACTCGATTCGTTCACTCCGCACGAGCCGATGTATAGGAACGTGATGCGAAATGTAGTCCTAGCTGCGACGAGCGATCCCCGATTTCCGCCGGTCCGGCCAGCGGAGCTTCCCAAGATCGAAATAGAAATAAGTGTGCTCGATCGGCCAAAACCGCTTTCCTTCTCTGGACCAGATGACCTTTTGCGTAAGCTCCATCCTGGGGTGGACGGGGTGATCCTAAAGACACGGACCGGGTCTTCTACTTACCTTCCTCAAGTGTGGGAGGTGTTCCCGAATCCGGTCAATTTCCTCTCCAGCCTGTGCGAGAAACAGGGAGCTGATCCCAACTGTTGGAAGAGCGACCCTCCTCCTACGGTGGAGATCTACCATGTGGTCCACTTCTCGGAAAGGGAGCTCAGGAATGGTGAGTGAACCCGCCTATGCGGATTCCGTTTGCTTCGAGAGTTGGCGGTTTACAGTGATTTCGTCGCGAGCCGGAGTGCGGTTGATCGACCTCCACGGTACCCCGCCCGTTGTGCTTGCCTCTCGACTGAAGGCCCAACTCGCCCACGGAGGGAACCGGGAGGTAGTGACGCAGCTTTCCGAGTATTTCTCCGGGTCCCGGAGACAATTTGATCTACCGCTCGATCTACACGGAACCGTGTTTCAGCTTGCAGTATGGAGAAAGCTGCTGAAGATTCCGTACGGCAAAACAGTATCTTACGGCGAATTGGCGCTCGAAATTGGGAAGCCGAAGGCGGCCCATGCTGTCGGTGCGGCGGTTGGAGCAAACCCGATTCCGATTATCATTCCCTGTCATCGCGTGATCGGCAAGAAAGGGGATCTCGTCGGCTTTGGCGGCGGCATCGAGCTGAAACGCCGCCTTCTCGTTCTTGAGGGGGCGATTCCGGCTTAATCCCGCCGGTTATGGTCAGCCAATTCGGGTGCATCGGGTTCCACATGTACAAGTACATTCACCGGATGGCGACAGGCGTTCTTAACCGCCTCTTCCACTTGCATCGAGATGTGGTGCCCCTCGAGCACTGACAGCTTGGGATCGACAAGCACATGAAGATCGACGAACACTTCTCGTCCCACACGGCGCGTTCTCAAGTTGTGGAATTCTCTCACCTCTGGGATCCGGGCGATCGCTTTCTCTATTTTTGTGAGTTCCGGTTTGGAAAGGCTTCCTTCGGTCAACTCGTGTAACACGTTTACCACGGTACGGAATCCAGCGGCTATTACCATCAAACCAACGATAATTCCAGCGATTTGGTCAGCATGGCCAAATCCGATCATGCTGCCCGCGCCACCAAGCAATACAGCGATCGACGACAGTGCGTCCGATCGATGATGCCATGCGTTGGCCCGCAAAGCTGGACTCTGCATCTGTTCCGCCGCGCGCAACGTCCACCGGGCGATCCACTCCTTAGCCAACACCGAGCCGGCAGCGATGAGGACGACCGCTATCCCGGGATAGGAAGTACGGTGATAATACAAGCCTGACCCAGCATCCCACGCAATGTACGCTCCTACAATGATTAATCCGGCGGCGACGATTCCACCAGCGATGGTTTCGTAACGGCCGTGTCCGTAGGCGTGAGTTTCATCGGCTTTGCGGGACCCTAATTGGATACCGCCGATCACGACAAGGTCGGTGGCAAGGTCAGATCCCGAGTGGATTCCATCGGCAATCAGTCCGATCGATCCGGTAAGTATCCCACCAACGAGTTTCGCGGCGAGCAGGATGATGTTCACTAGGGTTCCCAGGAGAGTTACCCGCACTCCGGTATCCGTTGAAATTCCACGCTTGCTGGGAAGATCGTTCATTGTTCCACCCAAACCAAAATAAAAAACCAGGCGGCGTCCTACTCTCCCAGCCCCTCGCGAGGCTAGTACCATCGGCGCTGGAGGGCTTAACTGCCGTGTTCGGGATGGGAACGGGTGTTTCCCCTCCGCTATATGCCACCTGGAATCTTCAAATCATTTGTTTGGTCACGACAAGTGAACAGGGTGTGTGCCATACAAGCTTCGGCCGATTAGTACCGCTCGGCTGAACGCATTGCTGCGCTTACACCTGCGGCCTATCAACCTCCTAGTCTCGGAGGGGCCTGATGTGGAGACCTCGTCTTGGGGACGGCTCCGTGCTTAGATGCCTTCAGCGCTTATCCTACCCGTGCTTAGCTACCCAGCGGTGCTCCTGGCGGAACAACTGGTACACCATCGGTTCAGCTGTCCCGGTCCTCTCGTACTAGGGACAGTCC
>CAZZJU010000059.1:0-10033 GCA_964654805.1 uncultured Thermotogae bacterium
ACTCCGACGTGCGCCACGGCGGCGGACCGACGCTGCAGGTCGATGGGGACGCGATCTACTGCACAGTCACCGTGAACGACTCCTGCTACATCGAGCGCGTTGCATTGAACGGAAAAATCACCCGCGCGGTCGGGGCACCGGGCTCGGTCGACGCGTTCGATGCCCGTGCTGGCCGGCTCGTCTACGTCGCACTCCGCCCGGGAAGACTGCAGGAGTTGTACGCGATCGCCGGAGGAACCGAACAGCAGTTGACCGCGCTGAACGAGGAAGCGTTCGCCGGAAAGGCCGTGTCCGCGCCGGAGCGGTTCACAGTGACGACAGCCGACGGGACCGAGCTTGCCGCGTGGATCGTCCGCCCGCCGGACTGCGACCGGAGCAAGAAATACCCGACGATCCTCGCGATCCACGGCGGGCCGAAGACGGTATACGGCGAGGTATTCATCCATGAGATGCAGTTCCTCGCCGGTGCGGGATACATCCTCGTGTTCGGCAACCCGCGCGGTTCATCGGGACGGGGGAACGCGTTCGCCGACATCCGCGGCAAGTACGGAACGGTCGATTATGACGACCTGATGGCGATTCTGGACACAGCGATCGCTCGGTTTCCGGAGATCGATCCCGACCGCCTCGGGGTGATGGGTGGCTCCTACGGCGGGTTCATGACCAACTGGATCATCGGACACACTGACCGGTTCAAGGCCGCGTGCTCGCAGCGCTCGATCGCCAACTGGATCTCCAAGTTCTGCACCACCGATATCGGCTATTTCTTCAACTATGATCAGATTGGCGCCACCCCATGGCAGGACGACGGAAAGAAGCTGTGGTGGCATTCCCCGCTCCGCTACGCCGACCGGGCGGTGACCCCAACGCTGTTTATCCATTCCCAGGAGGACTACCGCTGCTGGATCGCCGAGGGGATTCAGATGTTCACCGCGCTGCGTTACCACGGGACCGAGGTGCGGTTGGTCATGTTCCGCGGTGAGAACCACGACCTGTCGCGCACCGGCAAGCCGAAACACCGCCTGCGCCGATTGGAGGAGATCATCGCTTGGTTCGATAAACACCTGAAGGGAGGAAGATGATCACGATACGCGAGCTGCGCATCGACGATTACGACGCGTTGGTCACGCTGTGGGACGCGGCTGGGCTTTCCTACCGCCCGCGCGGGCGCGATCGACGGGAACACATCGCCCACGAGCTCGCCGGTGAGTGCTCGATCTTTCTTGTGGCTGAAGATGATGGGCGGATCATCGGTTCCGTCCTCGGCACACATGACGGACGCAAGGGGTGGATCAACCGGCTCGCCGTTCACCCCGACTACCGCCGGCGCGGGATCGGAACACAGCTTGTTCGGGAGGTGGAAAGGCGGCTGGACGCGATGGGGATCGACATCGTGACCTGCTTGATCGAGGACTGGAACACGAGCTCGCAGGAGTTCTTCACCGTGCTCGGCTACCACCGTCACGACGACATCCATTACTATTCCAAGCGCAAGAGCCCGGAGGTATGATGGAAGAACGGATCTGCTACCGACCGATCGGAATAGTCCATTCCCCGTACAAGGAACCATACGGGGTTCCGTTCCAGCCGTACTTCGGCACCGGAGTGGAGGGGACAGTCGAGGTGTTCCCGGAATTCGCTGATGGCCTCGCCGGAGTCGCCGAGCTCAACCACATCACCCTCGTCTGTCACTTTCACCGCGCCGTCGGGTACCAGCTGCACGTCATCACCCCGTATCGGGATGATCCGCGCGGGTTGTTCGCCACCCGCGCCCCGCATCGTCCTAACCCAATCGGGATATCCACCGTGCGGCTGCTTGGAGTAGACGGGAGGTTCCTGCGCATCGCCGATCTTGACATTATCGACGGAACGCCGGTCCTCGACATCAAGCCATACGTGCCGCTGATGATCGAGCCGAAGGAGTTAACCCACAGGAAATGGGAGGGGGAGTGAAATGGAGGAAATAGCATGGTATGAGCATGTAGAACTGTTGGATCAAGCGCTCTCCGGAAACGGCGCGTTTCTGGTCGCCCGGGATGAGTCCGGAAAAGCCAACCCGATGACGATCGGCTGGGGGGCGGTCGGTCGGATCTGGAGCATCCCGACGTTCACCGTGCTCGTGCGCCGTTCGCGCTACACCCACGGCTGCATCAAGCAGGAGGAGAGCTTCACCATCAGCATCCCCAAGGATGGCGATCTCGCCGCCGCCCTCGATTTCTGCGGCCGTCACTCAGGAAGGTACATGGACAAGGCAGCGGCATGCAGGATCACGTTCCGCTCCGGGATGCGGGTCGCCACCCCGGTGATCGACGGATGTGCACTGTACTACGAATGCCGAATTATCCTGCGCAAGCAACTGGATGAGGGGGACTTCTCCGCGCTCGGCGTCCTCGAAAAGTACTACGGGAACGATGACCACCACATGATCGTCATCGGCGAGATCGTGACCGCTTACATCGATCCAACGCGCGTATATAGTTGACTTTCCTTGCGATTCATCATTTAATGTGGTTACAGCCCACGTAGGAAGAGGAAAGGTAATGGACCGCTATAAGATTCGCCCAATGGAACCAAGTGACGCCGAGGCAGTCGCTCAATTAGCGCGCTTGTTTGAACCGATTTCCACCACTGTCTTCCGTGGGATTGCCGCGCCCGATGTCCGCGCCTGGGTGCAGGAACGCCTCGATCGTCCCGGCTGGGCCGGGTTCGTCGCCACCGCTGAGGAGGGCGAAGTGGTCGGGTTCGCGCTGTGCAAGGACCTAGGGACGGAGGAAAATGAGTTCGTGTTTCCCGAAGCACGCAAGACGATCCAACTCGTTTACCTCGCCGTCGACGAAGCATTCCGAGGGCAGGGAATCGCGAGTGCTCTTATCCACGCGTGCGAAGATCTTGCCCGGAAGCTCGGTCGGACCGGCGTCCTTCTCGACGTTTCCGAGAAGAACCCGGCGATTAATCTGTACCGTCGTCTCGGATTCGAGCGCCTGGGAGCACAAGTGTTCATGCGCAAGAAGCTGGTATAGTTGCGTTTTGATTTATTCATCACCTTCGGTAATCCGGCTCGCGGCATCATCACAGCTGACATATAAGCATCAGGTTCTGAGTGAGCAGTTCAAACTTGCATGATATGGCAGTCGCGAAGGCTTTACCCAAGCAGCGGTGACCATCGCGCTTGACTTGGTCCTACGCTTTACCCTAAGGTAGATACGTAATACATCGTTTCTAAGGAGGAAGGAATGTCACGAACTAGATGGGTGCTCTTTGCCGTAATCCTTGGTGGGGCTGCGCTCGCTCTCTCCGGATGCTTTATAATCGCTAATCTGCCGCCACAGGCGAGTTTCACCGCCACTCCGACAAGCGGGACAAGTCCACTCTCTGTGGATTTCGACGCATCTGCCTCAACCGATCCCGACGGCCAGATTGTCTCATACGAATGGGACTTTGGCGACACACAGACCGCTTCTGGGGTTACGGTAACACACGTGTTCACTGTACAAAGTGAATCGAAGGTATTCACCGTTATCCTGACGGTTACCGATAACGACGGGGCGACGGACCAAGCGACGAAGAATATCGCAGTCAATCCGTAATAGCAAGAGGATGCCCGACGGAGCCTTACTCCGTCGGGTTTGTCTCTTCCGGAGGGACAGTAACTTGGATACTCACCGGATTAGAATCTTTTCCCCGGGCGTCACGTACAACCAGGGTGACGGTGTAGGTCCCTTCGAGTTGAAAATCAACAGTGATCGTGGGGTTGGTGGTCGTTGTGGTGTAGTTCTGGGGGATGATTGTGACATCCGCCGGCTGCCCGTTCTCCTGGAAGAACGTCCACATGTAGGCGACGATTCGATCACCGTCGGGATCTGAGGATGTGCTGGCGTCCAATCGCACGACAAGCGGATCTTGCGAATCGACATTGTAGATCGGAGTGAACGCGGCAACCGGCGGGTGATTGGGAAACAGGAAGCACCCACCGAGCGCAAACGCTATCGCTACCAACACCAGAATTCCTATTATCTTCACCTTCGTCATCTCGATCGCCTCCTCCTTCGCACGATACCATAATCCAGGGGATTCGACTAGCCCTGCGGGATGAATTTCCCCCGCTCTGGGGCGCCAAGAAACTTTCCGTCTTCAACGATCACAGCACCACGGGAGATCGTAACCACCGGCCAACCTACTATACGCTTCCCTTCATCCGGACTGAAATCGCAGTTCATGTGAAGGTCATCGGCTGCGATCACCGTCTCCTTCTCCGGGTCGATGATGACAAGGTCGGCGTCGGACCCGATCGCGATCGCTCCCTTGCGCGGATAGATTCCGAGAGCCCGCGCCGGGCCGGAGCTCACGAGCTCCGCCAGCCGTTCGACCGTGATCCTCCCGGTTGCCACCCCTGCGGAATACATGAGCGACAACAAGGTCTCCACCCCGGGAAGCCCGTACGGAAGATCCAAGAACGAGCCGGTCCAGTGCTTCTGGGCGCGGGTGAACGGGCAGTGGTCGGTGACGACCATGTCGATCGCCCCGTCCTCGATCCCGTCCCACAGCGCGGCATTGTCGATCGGGGTCCTAAGCGGGGGCATCGCGGCGTAGAGGTGCGCGTCCTCCCGCGCGTAGACACCCTCGTCCAACAGCAGGTAATGCGGACACGTCTCGGCGATGAGTCGCGTTCCGTCCCACCGGGCGGCGCGGGCGGCGTCCAGTCCGTCCGCGGACGATATGTGCGCGATCCGGAGGGTGACCCCAGTCCGCCGCGCGATCAGCGCGACCCGGGCGATCGCCTCCTCCTCGCAGATCGCTGGCCGGGCCTTGGGAAGGGACTCCATCTCCAGCTCTCCCCGGCGTTCGAGTCCGTCGGTGAGCGCGTTGATGATCGCGTCGTTCTCCGCGTGCACCATCGCCGTCCCGCCCAGTCGGGAGATAGCAGAGAACGCGGCGTACAGGACGCCGTCGTCGCTCATCCGCCCCGAGCGGGAGTATGCCGTGTAGAACTTGAACGTCCGCACCCCGAGCTCGACCGCCTCCGCGAACTCGCGCTCGCTTCCCGGCGTCCAGCCGACGACCTCCCCGTGCAGGGTGAAGTCGATCACGGACTTCCCAGCCGTCTCCAGCCGGGCCTCGATCTCTTCCGGCAGGCGCGTCTCGGACGATCCAACCGAGAAATCAACGATTGTCGTTACTCCGCCGTGTGCGGCAGCGATCGTCCCGGTCCTGAAATCGTCGCTCGACCGGTCCCCGCGCACCGGAAGCTCCATGTGGACGTGGGCGTCGATCGCCCCGGGAAGGACGATGCGCCCAGCGGCATCGATCTCCCGGACCCCGCGGACATCGGTCCCGATCGCGATGATCTTCCCCTCCGCAATCCCGACGTCCGCGCGGACCGCCCCTCCGGGCGTAACCACCGTACCGCCGCGGACCGCGAGATCGGCCTTCATCCGAGCCCCTCCAGGAACCGGGCAAGCAGGTCGCCGATCACTACCCGCCGGTAGGCGGCGCTCCCCCGGATGTCGTCGATCGGGGAGACCTCGTCCCGTGCGCTTTCCCGCGCCGTCTCGATCGTCTCCGCGGATAGCTCGGCCCCGGTGAGGAGCGCCTCGGTCCGGCGCAGTCGGATCGGGGTCGGGGCGACCGAGCCGGCAGCGATCCGGATCTCCGCAATTTTTCCATCGCTTACCCGGGCGAGGGCCCCGAGGGAGGCAATCGCGATCGTGAGCGCCTTGCGCCGCCCGACCTTGTGGAAGAACGCCGCAAACTCAGATGTCGGGATCGGGATCCGCACCGCGCGAATCAGCTCGCCCGGGTCGAGCGCGGTCTTACCCGGACCGCGGAAGAAATCCTCCACCGGCACATTCCGGGCTCCGCTGGCGCTTACGAGCGCGAGCTGCGCTTCGTAGAGGAGGAGCGGGATCGCGCTGTCGGCAGCCGGGGAGGCGTTCACCAGGTTCCCGCCGAGGCTGGCGCGGTTGCGGATCTGGAGCGAGCCGAGCTTACCCAACACCCGCGGCAAGAGCGGGAGCTTTTCGTTCACGAGCGGGGAGGCGATGATATCCGTGATCGGGACGGCAGCCCCGATCTCGATCGCCCCGTCCTCTTCGCCCAGCGCGCGCAGCGGCGCGAGGTCCGAGACATCGACAAGCAGCTTTGGTTCGACGATTCCCATCCGCCGCTTCACCAAAAGGTCAGTCCCGCCGCACAAAAGCATTGCTCCGGGCGTGTGCAGCGCCTCCACCGCCTCCGTGATCGAACCAGGCTTAATGTAATCCGGCATTCGTGAACTCCTTTTCCAGATCTTCCGGGGTGTCGAGGTCGGTCACCGCGCCCGGATCATCGACCGGGATCTCCACCAGCATCTCCGGATGGGCAGCGATGTATACCCGCGCCCCGACGTTGCCCGCCAAGGTCTCGATGAGCCCGGGGAAGCACGCGCGGCCGATGTACACCGGAAACCCGCGCTTCCCCCGGTAAGTTGGGGCGACGATCCGCGCCCCGGTGCGGGCGGCGGCGATGACGGCTTCGATCGTCTCCGGGGAGATGTACGGCATGTCGGAGTGGAGGATGAGAAACCCGTGCGCTTTCGCGGGCAGGACCCGCATCCCGGCCCGGAGCGACGAGGCCATCCCGGCTTTGTAGTCGGGATTCACCACAACGCGGCACCCGGAGAGGTCAACACCGTCCCGAACCGCATCGGCGGCGTGGCCGAGGACGACGATGATCTCCTCCACCCCGGCCGTCCGCAGCGCCCCGATCACCCGGGCGAGGGCGGGCATGCCGTGGATATCCAGGAGCGGCTTCACCGCGCCCATCCTCTTTCCCTCGCCGCCGGCGAGGATAATCGCTCCGATCATCCCGCCTCCTCCCGCATCAGCTCCGCCGCATAGTGCACCGCCTCCAGGATCTTCGCGTACCCGGTGCACCGGCACAGGTTCCCCTCGAGCGCGGTCATGATCTCCTCGTCGCTCGGGTTGGGGTTGCTCGTGAGCAGAGCGTAGGTCGACATGATGAACCCCGGGGTGCAGAACCCGCACTGCACCGCTCCCTTCTCCACGAACGCCCGCTGAATCGGATGCATCTTACCGTCGCGGGACAACCCCTCGACGGTGAGGACCTCTTTCCCATCGACCTGTGGAGCGAGGACGAGACAGGAGTTGACCGCGCGGCCGTCGAGGAGGACGGTGCATGCCCCGCACTCTCCCTCCCCGCATCCCTCCTTCGCGCCGGTGAGGAAGAGCCGCTCGCGCAATAAATCGAGGAGCCGAACGCTCGCGTCGACCTCCTCTTCCACCGGCTCGCCGTTTACCGTGAACCTGATCCTCATAGGTTCTCCTTCACCGCCCGCAGATCCGGGTCGATCTCGATCGGCGCCCCGACCGCCCGGCGGGCAGCGGCGACGTCCTTGAGCCCGTTTCCGGTCACCATCACCGCTGCGCTCTTCCCCGCGAGTTCACCGCTTGCCGCAAGTTTCTTCAGACCAGCGAACGGAGTCGCCCCGGCCGGCTCGGCGAAAACCCCGGTGCGCCGGGCCAGGGTCGCGATCGCATCCACGATCTCGGGGTCGGTGACCGTGATGAATTTCCCGCCGTTGCGTGCCACGTAGGTGACGGCTTTGACGATGTCGCGCGGCTTGCCCACGCAGATGCTGTCGGCGACCGTCTCCGCCTCGATGTCCTCGATCCTGACCTCGCCCCCGTCGTAGCGCTCGAACGCCTTTGCGATCGGGGCAGCCCCGGCAGCCTGCACCCCGATCACCCGCGGAACCTTCGCGATCAACCCGAGTGCCTTCAGCTCCTCGAACCCCTTGCAGATCCCGCTTATTACCGATCCGTCCCCCACTCCGACGAACACGAAATCGGGTGGGTTCCAGCCGAGCTGCTCGGCGAGCTCGAGAGCGCCGGTCTTCTTTCCCTCGACGAGGTACGGGTTTACCGCTGCGGAGCGGTTGTACCACCCGAACTCCTCCGCCGCCTGGGCAGCAAGGTCGTAGGCGACGTCGTACGATCCGCGCACGAGGAATACCTTCGCTCCGTAGATGAGGAGCTGGGCGACCTTGGCCTCCGGCGCGGTGCGCGGGACGAAGATCACGGTCTCCAGGTCGGTTGCGGCCGCAAACCCGGAAAGCGAGCTCGCCGCGTTCCCGGTCGATGCGCAGGTGACGACCGGTCTTCGTTTCTCCTGCGCCTTGATCACCACGACCGAGCTCGCCCGGTCCTTGTACGACGCGGTCGGATTGCGCCCGTCGTCCTTGACGTAGAGCGCGGAAAGCCCGAGTTCGCGCGCGTAGTCGGGAAACCGGTAGACCGGGGTCCACCCGACATGGAGCGGCTGGATGAACCGTCGGTCCTGGATCGGAAGAAGCGGCAGGTACCGCCACATGGAATAGTCCGTCTCGTGCGCGAAATAATCGCGCGTGAGTTTCGACCGAAGCGCATCGTAGTCGTATAGGACCTCGAGCGTTCCCCGCCGCGGCCCGCAGTCTGGGCAGGTGTAGTCGACCTCATCCGGGGAGAATTCCCGTCCACACGATACACAGCGAAGCTTTGCTATTTCACCCATCTACTCTCCTTCGATGAGGAAGGGTAGGCTCTTCCTCACTCCGTTAAAGATGATCGCCATCTCAATCGCCGGGAGGATCGATCGCTCTCCGGCGAACTCGCGCACGAGCTCGGCCTGCACGACCGAGAAGTCCGGCGCCAATTCGAGACGGAGAGCATCGTCCGCGAACGAAATCTTACCCTCCGTGATCGTGAGGCGCGACTCCCTGCCCCCCTCACGGCGGTAGATCGTGTCCCCGTCGATGAAAAACGCGTTGCCGTCTTCCTTCTCGAACGCATCCCGGCGTAGGAATAGCCGCGGCTTCTCCAGGTACGGCTTACCCTGATGCACGCAGAACGTGGCGCAGTTTCCGCACTCGTTGCAGAAGTCGTCGACGTGGATGATCTGACGCGGCTGAGCGAGGGTAAAGCGTTCTTTCCCCGCTTCGACGAGCCTTCCGTCGGCGCACGCAAATACCGGGACCTCGGCATCCACCGGGTTGGCCAGGTAGGTGTAGTTCGCCCGGTTGGGACACACCTCGACGCACTTGTCGCACACCTGCGAGCACTGCAGGCACCGTGCCGCTTCGGCCCTAGCCTCATCCTCGGGGAACGTCCGCTCCACCAGCTCGAACCCGCGTCGGGCGTCGAGCGGGAGGGTCGGCGGGCGATGAGGCAGCTCGCGCCGAGCGCGGCGGCGCTTGATCGCGATGAGTTCTTCCTGCGTGAACGCGGGCCGGTCGAACGGAATCTGCTCAAACTCTATCCCGAACTGGGCGCAGATCGCCTCCGCCGCCTTGCGTCCGTCGGCGCACCCCTGGATGATGATCGCCGGGCCGCGCACCGCGTCCCCGCCCGCGTAGATCCCGGGTGCGGCGGCGCACGTGGCCGGGTCGACCGCGATCGCGCCGTTCTTCTTGACCGACACAGCGCTTCCGTCGAGGAACGAGATCTCCGGCCGCTGTCCGATCGCCAGGATCACGGAATCGACCGGGATCTGGAACTCGCTTCCCGGGATTGGAACCGGTCGGCGCCGGCCGGATTCGTCCGGGGTGCCGAGCTCGTTGCGTATGCACTCGATCGCGGTAATCTTCCCGTCTTCCCTGATTACCCGCACCGGGGAGACGAGCTCGATCAGCTCGTTGTCCTCCTCCAGCAGGTCCTCAACTTCCTCGGCTGCTGCCGGCATCTCGGCCCGGGTGCGGCGGTAGAGAACGGTGACCGGGCCTCCGGAGATCCGCGCTGCTGTCCGCGCCGCATCCATCGCCGTGTTTCCGCCCCCGATCACCGCCACCCGCTTGCCTAAATCCGGGCGCTCTCCCCACGCGACCCGCTCCAGGAAGTCGAGCGCGGTGTAGGCCCCGTCCCCGTCGAACCCGGGCAGGTCGAGCCGCGCGTCGCGGGGGAATCCGACCGCGATGTACACCGCGTCGTAGCCCTGGTTGAGAAACTCTTCCGGCGGGGACGTGACCGGGGTACCCAGCTTGAGGTCGACCCCAAGTTCAAGG
>CAZZJU010000060.1:0-9878 GCA_964654805.1 uncultured Thermotogae bacterium
GGCGCGGAATCGTGAGCCACTTCGGCCTAACCCACGAGGACATCCACGTCGAGATGGGAACCTTCTCCAAGGCGTTTGGGGTGATCGGCGGACACGTCTCCGGAAGCGAGGAGCTGCGCAAGTTCGCGCTGAACAAGTCACGCAGTTGGCTTTTGAGCGGGGCCGTTCCCCCGGGGGTGGCGGCGGCGTGCATTGCGGCGATCGACGTGCTTGAGACCGAGCCGCAGTGGCTGGAATCCCTGTGGGACAACCGGAACTACTTCCTCGACAAGGTGAAGGACCTCGGGTTCGACACGGGAAACACCGAAACCCCGATCATCCCGATCATGTGTGGGAAGAGCGAGACGGCAAAGGCCCTTGCTGATTTCGTGTGGGAGAAGGGGATCTACGTCCTGCCGATCGTCTACCCGATGGTGGCACGGGACAAGGCACGCATCCGGGTGCAGATATCGGCCCGCCACACCAAGGACCAGCTCGATCAGGCGATCGAAGCGTTCAAGGAAGGCGGCGAAAAGCTTGGCCTAATTTAGGAGACGTACGTGAAAGAGAGGATTTTCACCGAACAGGCACCCGCGGCAGTCGGACCGTATTCACAGGGAATCGCAGCGGGAGAGTTCATCTTCGTCTCCGGCCAGCTCCCGCTGACCCCGGACGGGAAGCTCATCACCGCTGACCCCAAAGCCGCGGCGCGCCAGGCGCTTGCCAACGTGCGCGCGGTGCTGGAGGCGGCCGGAGCGGGAATGGACGATGTAGTCAAAGTTACGGTCTACCTCGCTGACATAGAGGATTTCGGAGCAGTGAACGAGACCTACTCTGAGTTCTTCTCCGAGCCGTACCCGGTGAGAGCCGCGTTCGCGGTGAAGGCGCTTCCCAAGGGCGCGCCGCTCGAGATCGAGGCGATCGCTCATAGATGAAGTTCTTCGATACTCACTGCGACACTGTACAGAAGGTCCTCAGCGGGAAGCTCGACTTCACTACCGGGGAGGGAGAAGGACACGTCTCTCTCCCCGGGATGCTCTCCGCTGGCTTGTGCGCTCAGATCTTCGCGTGTTTTGTCTTGAGCGAGCACTACCCGGGTAGTGAACGGACTCGAGCTGAAGAGATGATCAGCGCCATCGAGCGGATGGTTGCGGGTAGCGAGGGAAGGATGAAAATAGTCCGCACCGCGGCCGAGCTGGAAAGATCATGCACCGATGGTCCGATCGCGGCGCTTATCGGCCTGGAAGGGGCGGATCCACTAGAGGGGCAGGCGGAGAACCTCCGGCATTTCTACGATCTGGGGGTGCGCGATATCATCCCAGCGTGGAAGGACAATCCGTTTTCCGGTACAGCGTTTGGCACGAACACCCCGCTCACCGAGGAGGGGATCAAGCTGGTTGAGCTCGCCGAGGAGCTCCGCGTGATGGTCGATGTGTCACATCTATCGGACGCCGCGTTTGAAAGCGTCCTTGAGGTTGCAACCCGCCCGTTCATCGCCAGCCATTCCAACTGCCGCGCTATCTGTCCGACCCTGCGCAACCTGACCGATCCCCAGATCAGAGCCCTCGCCAATCGTGGCGGGGTGATGGGAATCAACCTGTCACCCGCGTTCCTCGATCCGGAGTATTATGCGCAGGCGTTTCCCCTATTCCAGCGTTCACTTGTGCCTGAATCCCTGGAGAAGGAACGTGTGCGCGCCGAGTTGGATGCTATTCCCCTGCCAACCATCGACTGGGTGACCAAACATGTAAAACACGCGATTAAGGTCGGAGGGGAGGATGTAATCGGTATAGGCGGTGACCTGGACGGAATTTATACCCCTCCGCTCGGGATAGAAGGAATTAATGATTACACGAAGATCCCTGATCTGCTTCTGCAAGCAGGATTAAGCACCCGACAGGTGGAAAAAGTTTGCTACGCTAATTTTCTGCGGGTATTCTCCGAAGTACTTTTGGGCTAAATGAGCCACTCTATAACGGCAAGAGCCACCCATGCGAAGAGAAACACTATCGGTAGGGCAATGAGGAATCCATGTGGGAATGTGCGCGTAATCCAGCCCATCCGCGAGACATCCGGATGCCATTCCTTGCATTTCCAATCAGTAGAAGGCACACACACTTCTTCGCCAAAAAGGAGTTTATATAAACTTCGGTAGAACTCTCCCCCGGCAAATTGGCCTTCTATGCTCCTCAAAAGCTTCGTAAAATGGGTTATTTCAAAGGCAGCTCGCTTTTGACTTAGCACCCAGGTGGCGGAGAGCAGCACCCCGATACCAGAAAGCACCGTAATGAAGTACGCCCCTTCCTCTCCGGTATAAGAGAAGAAAACGAACGCCAGCGGGAACGCCAACAAGCAGTTCGCCAAAAGGAAAATTCCGGCAATTGCCCAATATCCTCGCTCTTTGGCTCCCACTGATACGCTCAAGGCTTGATAAAGGCGTAACCATTCTTCAAGTTCCATGATCAATATGAGAGTAGCATGCATACCGAAAGCAGAAAGGCGTTCTTTCCAAGGGATTGGGGACACTCGTCCCTATCCCACCGCACTTGTCTCCCCCTATTCAAGTGTGGTATTTTTCTGGTTAACAGCGCACGAACCGAAGGGACGGGGTGTGTTCGAACCGGGGGGTAGATGATTAAACAGATATTGGAGGACCTGGCTGATAGTGTAATCGAACGCTCCCCATATCGCCGGGTGCTGGTTTCATGCTATGAACATCCAATTCCTCCTGCACCTGATTCCGTTGTCGGAGTGCTCGATTATGCCGCACGTGGACTAACTCCTGAAGAGGAGCGGGAAGTGCGCATGTTCATTGCTGGTGGCGGTGTGGTACGCGGGGAGAAGTTCAATCCGGTGTTCCGAATGGGAAATTCGTATTACATTCCGGCTGGAAGCGCCCCCTATTCGATCACTCCCCGCATCCGGAGCCGTCGTCGGTTTATCAACCACCAGGGGTGGAATGCGGAAGATCTTCTTCTAATTCCTTGCCTTGTAAATGATCAGATTATCGGACAAATTTCGGTTGATGATCCCCGCGACGGTGCACGACCAACTCCCACCAGTTTGCGCGGATTGGAAAGGCTGGCTGCGGTGGCGGCGATCGCCCTTTCCCAAGCCCGTCAGCGGGAGACCCTGAGCCAACGTCATCGTCTGTTCAGTTTTCTCACCGAAAACGCGATGACCGGTGTGCTCATTGTGCAGGAAGGACGGATTCGGTATGCCAATGACCGCGCTCTGGAGCTTTTCGGATACTCAGCTGATGAACTCCTCTCAATAGAACCATGGTGGCAACTCTTCTATCCTGAGGACCGTAATATCTTGCGCGCAAGCGACAATACCCTTAGCCCAGGAGAATTGGAGACACGGGGAGTACGCAGGGACGGAGGAGTGATATGGCTGAAGCTTCAATCGCTCGCGATGGAATACGAACGCAAACCAGCTCTTCTCCTGAACCTGCTTGACATCACTGATCGCATCCGCACCGAGATGCTTCTCAAGGAAAAAGCATTCCGTGACCCACTCACCGGTCTGTTCAACCGCAGTTACTTCGACGAGACAATCCAGCGGGAACTACGACGGTCCCAACGCTACAAGCGACCGTTTACCCTAATGATGACTGACCTCGCTGGGTTTAAACGGGTGAACGATCGACTCGGCCATCAAACCGGAGACCAGATACTACGAGATGTGGCTCACCTAGTGCAGGAACAGATCCGAGAAAGTGACTGGGTTATCCGCTACGGCGGCGATGAGTTTCTCATTGTACTTCCGGAAACAGGGGTAAGGGTAGAGGCGCTCGCACAGCGGCTCCGCCGCGCGGTGGCGGAATGGGCGGAGTCTCGTATCCCCGAAGTTGGTCTGGGAATTGACATCGGTTGGGCCACTTGGACCCCACAGAACAATTTATCCCTCTCCCGTCTCCTCCAACTCGCTGACGCCAATATGTATGCTGAGAAGGAAGCGCGATGATTACCGGCCCTCTTTTGCATAAATTATCGCCTCGCCAGTTGTTTGCCCATCCCCTTATGGTAAAACCACCATCTGCCCATGATGGTTACAACTCGCTAATTCGCTTCCCATCATAAATAGATGACGTACGCAATGCTGTGTTCGAATCGGTTCGAGAACAATCTCTGCTTCTTTTCGTAACTTCCACTTTATCACATCGTTAACTAATCGACGACCGACAAATCCCTTAGCCAGTATAATACACGCCTCCAAACCAGATCTAACAAATCGTTCATCGATATAAAAATGTTCCTGCCATCCACTTGTCGAACAAAAATTTTGCCGCTATATTTCAAACCGGTTCGATAAATATGAGAAGTCCGACACTGGTCCAAGACATGGTAAGATGTGAAGGAACGGTGGTTCCCACTGTAGTGTGGTATACAAGTGGGAAACCATACCCCACCCAATGCCGGGGTGGCAAAGCAGTGCTCGGGCAAAGAGGACACGGCTGTGACAGTACAGGAAGCCGTGTTCAATTATTTTTCAGTGAGGTAGTCTCACGCCAAATTGGATTTCACCTAGTCGTCAATCGATCATGGGAACAACAGCACGCAAGGACGAGATCATTTTGTTTCCCGTCCTCAACGGAGCGCAGGGGCGCTAAAGCAGGGTTACCACATTATGCAAAATAAAGCGGCAGTAACATTGTCTGACTCTCAGATGGCTGAAGCCGCGTGGGCGTGTCGGCTGCGGGTTTCCCAAGAACGCGCAGCCGGTTGTGCAAATTATTTCGTTATTTTTTTCCTCCCCTTACTTAGCAAAGGCGGTTCATCATGGACGTAAGAGCGGACTGTCAAAACTTATTAACAAACATCACGCATCCGATATTGATCCTGGACAGATGTCTCCAGGCTCATGAGGGTGCAAAGAAAGGGCTAGCAAACGAGTAGAAGGAGGTGGTCTACCCTAAAATTAACAAGAAAGGTTCCAACGGTCAGTAACAACAGCACACTAAAAAGCAGCAAGGAGGAGGTATTACAATGAAAAGAGCGGTAACTTTTATGTTAGCTGCGGTATTAATGCTAACAATCGTGGGGTTAGTGAGCAGCGCTGCCCCTATCAAGGTCACATTCTGGTCCGGGCCTAACCCGTTGAAAGAAGTGTTCTGGCGCAACATGGCTGATAAATTCAATGCTAGCCAAAATGAAGTCCAAGTATATGTAACTGCGATGGTGGAGTCGCCTACTTCGGAAGCGACCATTACAAACGCAGTTGCTGGAGGTAAAGCACCTGCAGCGTCCGGAAACATTTTCCCCGGGTTCGGTGCCAGCCTCGCCAACAGTAAGGCGTTGGTGCCGTTGGACACCATGCCGGGTTGGGATGAGGTAGTAAAGAGCAGGGCGATGCAAGACATTATCAAGGATTGGACTTTCCCCGATGGGCATGTCTATATCCTCCCCGTTTACTGCAACCCGATGCTCTACGGATGGAGAATTGACATTCTGAAGGAGTTGGGATACGACGCTCCTCCTACCACCTACAGCGGGATTATGGAGCTGGGAAAGGCCCTTAAGGAAAAGTACCCCAATAAGTTCGTAATGGTCCGCAAAGACCTTCTCAATCCCACTTGGTGGATCCGCTGGTTCGATTTCTTCATGCTCTACGATGCCGCTAGTAACGGCCAGCCGTTCGTCACCGGTAACAAAGTGACCGCTGATGACGATGCAGTGGTCAAGGTCTTCAAATTCTACCAGGACATGATGTCCAAGAACTATCTCCTTCTTAAGGAAGCCTCTCACCCATTTGAGACAGGCCTAAGCGTGTGGAATGACGTCGGCCCGTGGGCCTGGCCGAGCTGGAAAGAGAACTTCCCGGAGATGAAGCTGAACAAGACTGTAGTACTAGCTCCACCTCCGGTACCGGATGATGTCACCCTGCCCGCTGGCGCTAAGGCCAAGACGTTCGCCGATGCGAAGGGTGTTGTGATCTACGCTCAGCACTCCCCGGAGGAGCAGCAGGCTGTTTGGAAGTTCCTCAAATGGGTATTCACCGATTCGGTAAACGAGCGTGAATGGATCGACATCACGGGAATGCTTCCGGTCCGGGGTGACTTGACCACCAACCAGACTTTCGCCAAGGTGTTCGAGGAGCATCCTGAACTGCAGGCTTACGCTGCTGAGATGCCGTACGCTGTACCAGCTATCGCCAACCTGAAGTTCGCGGATATCCAAACCGCGATTGGTAACGACGGTCTTGTGCCGCTACTCATGGGCAAGAAGAGCCCCGAGCAAGCCTGGGCTGACACCAAGGCCGCTATTGAAGCGATACTGGCACAGCAATAGCTCGGACAAACTGTAAGGAGTACGAGCTTACATGAAACGGCTGGGCTGGATTGAGGTAAGGGGATGGTCTTTGACCTCCCCTTACCTTATTTTTACACTGATTTTCTTTATTATCCCTCTTATCTGGGGGACAGTGCTGCTATTCACGGATTGGAACCTAGTTTCTCCGACCAAAAACTTCGTTGGACTGGCGAATATTATCGAAGCCCTTAAGAGCCCACGTGTACACGCTGCTTTTTTGACGACATTTAAAGTTATGGGAATCTTCATCCCTACCGTGTTAGTCGGCTCTTTGGGAATAGCGTTGTTAATAAATAGTATCCCAAGATTTAAGGGATTGATCGCGGTGGCTTTCTTCCTTCCCTATCTTGTATCCGGAGTAGCTACTTCGCTGGTGGTAAAAGGGGTTCTAGCGTACAACGGCCCATTAGCCCCAGTGTTTCGCTTTTTATTCGGCGATATACCTGATTGGTTCGGCAGCACCGTACTGGCCGTTGTTGTAATTAGTTTAATGATCACCTGGAAGTTCTCCGGGTACTACGCGTTGATCTTTCTTTCCGGACTATCTTCAATTCCCAAAACACTATACGAAGCAGCAGAACTTGATGGAGCCGGTTATTGGACAAAATTATTCAAAGTTACCATTCCTATGCTCTACCCTGCATTCTACACGGTTTTGATCCTCGCGGTTGGATTGACATTCGGCATATTCACTGAACCGTATATGCTCACTGGTGGAGGTCCTCAATTAGCAACTCAGACATGGTATCTTGAGATTTATTATCAGGCGTTTAGCGCCAATCGCGCCGGTTATGCTTCAGCAGTCGCGTTTATCAACGCTGTCGTAACGTTCCTGGCGATCATTGTAGTTAGAAAAATCATGGAAGGATGGGGAAAATCTCATGGTTGGAAGTAAGACATGGATTAATTCACTCAAGTATATCTTAGTACTCATCGGAATAAGCATAGCCGTGTTCCCGTATCTTTACATGCTTTTACAATCACTTGCGCCCTGGAACGAGATTAATCGGAACATCATCCCCACTTCTCTCACGTTGCGTTCTTACAAGTGGCTGTTTCTAGGAACATCAATAGTACCGCCAAAACCATGGGCAAAGGCTCTTTTAAACAGCACTATTGTTACTGTCTCCTCCACTTTTCTGATGGTCTTCAGCGCCGCCATTGTGGGTTACGCACTCTCTAAACTGGAGTTTAAAGGGAGAGGTGCGATCTACAATTTTATCCTTTTCCAGATGTTCTACCCTGCTATAATCCTATTAGTTCCTACATTTCTCATCGTCAAAAGCATGGGATTGTATAACAATTACCTGGGCATGATATTACCCAAGGCAATGAGTATCTGGGCGATATTCATGTACACGAGTTTTTTTAAATCACTGCCGCAGGAAGTAATTGACTCAGCGCGTGTCGATGGTGCTTCAGAATTTCGCATTATATTCCGGATAGCTATCCCTATGTCAAGGTCCATAACAATAGTGGTGGCGCTATTCCTGTTCATGGCTCGTTGGGAAGAACTGTTGTGGGACTTGATAATCGTTAAGGATTACACATTGATGCCATTGAACGTGCTCATCGCAACGATGAAGGGACCTTACGGCGGATATCCTGGTCCAATGTATGCTGCCAGTGTACTGCTGACGCTTCCTGTATTGCTGTTGTTCATAATTTTCAGCAAAGATTTCGCCAAGGGCATCAAATTAGTCTTCAAATAACCCGGTTTTCATCGGGTGGCGAAAGGGGCATACAAATGCACAAACTCCTAATTTTTTGTGCCGTTGTAGTAAGCATGCTGGCTGTTCATACAGTCCTTTCCACAAGCCCTGATAGTAATAGCGACATCACCGATGTTCTGGTATTGAAAGCGCCACCTATCGGACCGTTTGTGAAATATGTCGATAACCCGATCCTGCTACCGCAGGGCATTGGTTTCGAGTCGAAAGCAACGTTCAATCCTGCTGTAATCGTTAAAGACGGTATGTTTTACATGCTTTACCGAGCGGAGGATTGGGAAGGAAAAGGATGGTGGAACGGAACTTCCTGCATCGGACTGGCCTCCAGTAAAGATGGAATACACTTTACCAGGTACCCGGGTAACCCTGTGATTCAGCCTGATGAAGCGTATGAAAAACCAGGAGGATGTGAAGACCCGCGTATAGTCGAAGTGAATGGTACATATTATCTCACCTACACTGGCTACGACGGCGAAAGGGCGCGATTGTGCATGGCTACTTCCAATGACTTTATCCATTGGGAGAAGTACGGCTCTTTGTTCCCAGAAAAGCGATGGAGCAAATCGGGTGCCATCCTGGCGACGAAGATCAACGGAAGGTACATCATGTACTTCGGCGATTCTAACCTCTGGATCGCGTATTCTGACGATTTGATCCATTGGCGAGCGGAAAGTGTCCCGGTCATGCGCCCTCGACCGGGATTCTTCGATTGTAAACTCGTTGAGCCGGGTCCACCCCCGATGGTAACCGATGATGGAATACTGCTTATTTATAACGGCTCGGACTACCAAGGTAGGTATTCAGTGGGATGGGCGCTATTTTCCAAAGATGATCCCGCCAAAATTATCCAACGCGCTCAAAAACCGCTTGTTGAAGTTACCGAACCGTGGGAGAGGATCGGGCAGGTTTATAACAGTGTTTGCTGAAGGGTTGGTCAAAAAAGATGGAAGTTGGTATCTCTATTACGGTGCAGCCGATACATACATCGGCATGGCCATGTGCGAAGTTGCTCAATAATGCAAAGGAGTTTCATGCGCCGTCGGATATTGCGTGATCGCAGCGGTCGATCGGTTTACCCCATCGGCGTTAACTATTGGCCACGCCACACAGCAGTTGAGATGTGGAGCAAATGGGACCCAGAAGGGATCGCGAAAGATCTGCAGGAGATGCGCTCTCTGGGTCTGAACACCGTTCGCTTCTTCCTCCGCACCGAGGAATTTGCTGATGCCGATGGGAACGTAAAGCCAACCGCACTGGAGAAACTGGACGCATTCCTGAACTTGTGCCGGGAGTACAAGCTGTACGCGCTGCCCAGTTTCTTCGTCGGCCACATGTCCGGGATGAACTTCCCCATACCGTGGGAACAGGGACGTGATTTCTACTCCGATCCCGATGTGCTCGCGTGCTCACGCCGTTTCGTGCAGGCGATCGTCTCCCGTTACCAGGATGAAGACGTAATCCTGGGGTGGTTGCTCTCAAACGAAATAACCAATCACGCCGGCAAACGAGAAACCCACATAATGCTGAACTGGATGCGGGAGATGCGCGCCGCCATCCGCGAAATAGACCAACAACGCCCCATCGCACCTGGAGACGGAGGCGACGATTTGAAGGGCGAGGGGCTCGGCTACCCTGAACTGCTACTGCAAGATATCGAAGAACTTAACAAAGGCGAGGATTTCGTGAGCCTGCACCATTATTACGGGATCTATTACGGTGATGGGGAGACGTTGCGTTTCAGCCATGCGCCGGCGGCGATGGTGCGTCTGTGTGATATCGGTCTGCCGGTGCTGATGGAGGAGTTCGGAGTAAGCACAGCTCTGTGGTCGGAACAAGTACAGGCGGATTACTTTCG
>CAZZJU010000061.1:0-9862 GCA_964654805.1 uncultured Thermotogae bacterium
TATTGGGACCGCTTGGCAATCAGTTCTCACTCACCATTTACCCCCAGTTTACTTCGGGAATCACGGCGGTGAAATTCCTCTCTGGTAATCGGTCGGCACCAAAGAAGATAGATCTTAATCTAACTGATCCGATTATCATCTCCGGTAGTCCGAACGAGCCACCTGTCGCTTCGTTCTCCACATCGCCGGATAAGCCGCATATCAACGAACCGGTCACGTTTGACGCTAGTGCTTCTCATGATCCGGACGGCTCGATTGCGAGTTATGAATGGGACTTTGATGGGGATGGTGTATTCGATCAGAAGACCGATAATCCTGTGATTACTCATACTTATGCAACAAGCGGGGTTAAGAAAGTTACCTTGCGTGTAACCGATAATGACGGTGCGACTGGACGAACGACCAAGGATGTTAATATCTCCGCCCTGGCAGTGAAAGTGAAACGAACGATCTCCACGGTTGCCGCTCTGCCAGGGAGCACATTTAAGGTCGTCGTTCGGATTGAATCGGAGACCGATCTTGCCGGTGTTGGTTTGCAGGAGAATCTCCCGGTCGGTTGGAAGATAAAGCCAATAGAGAATGCTGGGGCCGCTTTTAAGCGGGCAACAGTACAGTGGGTATTTGTCGATCAAATTAAGGCCGGTGAAACGAAAGTGATAACTTATGAAGTAACTGTTCCGACGAGTGATCAGCTTATCGCAACCACTCTTCCGGCCTGCTTCAAGATTACGGGTACGTTCCAGGCAATGACTCCGTCGCTCTCCATTCCGGTGGAGGGAGACAGCAACATCGAAGTGACGGATGCATTATCGATCAAAACGGCGATTGCCCACTTGGTGCCGCGTGTCGGTGAAGATAGTAAAGATACGATAGACCTACGGCTGTCACAGAAGATTGACCCCGATCAGCTCAACCGAGCGTTGGAGATGTGGCAGAACGACGAGCCAGTGCCGTGGACTCAGGGAGCGACAATTGATCTGGAAACAATGAAAGAACTTGCAGCCTATGCGTACACTTGCACTGAGGTTGATAACCCGTTACCCAAGGTGCCGCAGGCGAACATCACCGCTGTACGCACGATAGCTACACCGGTTCCGTGTAACAACGTCTTGCTTAATTATTACGGCCCGGATGGGAACCCAGCAGGGAACACATTCACCGTAAAAGTGGAGATAAGCGCGGATCAGGATCTATATGGAGTCGGTCTTGCTGAGCAGCTTCCCACTGGTTGGAAGGTGACGCCGGTCGATAACGCCGGGTTCACTTACAAAGCATCTAAGGTAGAATGGGTGCTTCCGGGTAAACTACCGGCGGGTACTACTAAGACGATCATCTATCAGGTTGAAGTTCCTCAGACGCAGGCGATTGAACAGCCAGCGGACAACCCGTGTTACGTCAGTTCCAACGACCTGTTCGGTGTAGTTGATTCTGCGCTGCCGTGCCAGCAGACGACTGTGACCGGGGATAGCGCAGTAGATGTAACCGATGTGCTTCCGGTGATTGTTGCTATATCGCGTTGGGATGTAGACAACGACACGATTGATATCAACCTGTCTAACAAAATCTCATTCCAGCAAGTACAGCGAGCGATCGCATTCTGGCTCGAGGATGAGGTCGTACCGCGCACCGGCGGCCAGACCGTTGATTACGAAACTCTGAAAGCGATCATCGCCTACTGGCTCACCAATACGGATATTTGCGATCCTCTTCCAGGAGCAGTTCCAGGCACATGTGAAGCATGCAAGCTTCCATGCCAGGGGAAATAATCGGATGGCACTAGAGTACAACAGGAGTTGATCGCGATGAGAACAAGGTGCAACACGGCGGGGGGGATTCCCCTCGCCGTATTCTTAATACTGTTGTTAGTAGTAGGTGGTTATGCTTTCGGAAGCGCGTACGTGCATGTGCAGCAGACCATCGTTCCCAAAGAAATCTACGTTGCAGGCAGCGGAGGTAATCCAGACAGTGCATTGCTAACGCTGACTCTAACGGGCGAAGGACCGACCGATAGATTTCCGATTGATTGCATTATCGTAATAGATGTTTCTGCTACGGCAGAAATCGACAAGGCTAAACAGGCTGCATTGACGATTTTATCGGAGTTGGGTGATGCGGATCGCGTGGGTGTGGTTGCGTTTGCTTCCCAGGCGAAGCTTATAGTCCCATTGACGGGTGACCTTTTGCGAGTCAAAAAAGCAATAGTTGATCTTACTCAAGGGGACAAATCCGCGTTTGGAGACGCTCTCAAACTCGCACGACAGGAGCTGACCACAAACGGGCGTTCTAACGCCGTACTCAGCGAAATCCTTCTCACCGACGGGCAGAGCAACGTCGGCAGTGATCCCACGGTTGAATGCAGTCTGGCCAAGGAGTTTGGAATAAAGGTTATATCGATCGGGATTGGAAGCCTTATTGATAGGAATCTCCTGGAGAAGTTTGCGACCGAGACCGGAGGACTATTCTTCCCTCGTCCTAAGGATAAGATGGCGGATCAAATTATAGCGCAACTCACTGTACACCAAGCGGCGAGCGATATAGTTATCAAAAAGACACTTCCCGCCGGGCTCGGGTACGCCGGAGGGAAACCCACACCCGCGCAGATAGTTAAAAATAAGGACGGAACGACGACCATTGTTTGGAAAATCGGAGCACTTGAGATCGGCGCCAGTTGGACCGCTACTGTGGTTCTCACAGGGAATAAAACCGGCGAATGGGACACGGACTCCGATTCCACCGTTACCATGAGCAACTTCCGCAGTATAACTGACACCATCAGTATTTCACCACTTAAAATAGCGGTTGTTGCGCCTAATGCAGCTCCTGTAGCCAGTTTTTCGTATTCTCCTCAGGATCCATCGACAAGTGACGTTGTGAAATTTACCGATGCATCCCATGATTCAGACGGAAAAGTAGTGGCATGGGAATGGAACTTCGGGGATGGCGATAAGAGTACAGAGCAGAATCCGCAGCATCGTTTTGCTCGACCCGGATCCTATACCGTGAGCCTAGTGGCGATAGATGATCAGGGAGCGCGTTCCTCTGTAGTTAAACAGACAATAACTGTGCACAACACCAATCCAACAGCACTGTTCACTTGTGATCCTAAACAGCCGCGTACCGGAGTGGAGACCAGCTTGGATGCGAGTGGCTCGAACGATATTGATGGACATATCGTTTCTTACGCATGGGACTTCGACGGTGATGGAGTATTCGATGAAACTACAGCTTCACCGCAGGTTGTTCACACATTCCCGAATTCAGGGGAAGTGAAAGTCACCTTAGAAGTGACAGACGATGCGGGTGGGAAAGGTGATTATACAAAGACGCTCGATATTCTGCCTAGCGTGACTGTTACACGAACCATCGATACATGTCTTCCGGATGATCAGACCATAGCTGGAGGCACGGTTACAGTCACTGTTACAATCACTGCGAATACGACCGTGCATGGGCTGACCCTCCATGAGGAAATCCCTGCTGGTTGGACGTTTAAGGCCGTTGATAACGGAAACGCCACTTTGAGGGAGGCTTCGCACGATTGGCTGTTCATGGAGACACTGAAGGAAGGCGATCAACGGGCGGTTGTGTACACCTTAACTGCACCGGATACCACGATTTCCGATAGCGGCATGGAGCAGGTGTCAATAAACGGAGTAGTGGGAAGTTCTTCCCCGAAGTTATCTCAGATGGTACTAGGGGAGGATAAGATAACACGTGTAGCTTACCTTCCGGTTTCAGTTGTGATCTCTCGTTGGGATACGGAGAAGAACAAAATCGATCTCTGTCTGCCGCCTCAGATCACGTTTGACCAGATTCAATATGCCGTATCCCTTTGGATATCCGGTGATAAAGTACCGTATACAAATAACGCTGTCATCGATCTGGCGACGATGCAGGATTTGATCGCTTATTGGTTGACCAATACCTCGGTTCACGATCCGCTTCCCTAGAGTGGATCGTGACCGAGCTTTTTGGAGGGGGTATGAAAAGAGAAGCATCAATTGCGTTGATGTTAAGCGGAGCGGTTCTGTTCGTGATGGGACTGGCCGCATTTGGACAGGGGATCGATTTCGCCCCGAATACTTATAACCCGGCAGTGGGTGAGACAGTGACATTCTCAGTCTGTACTTCCTGTACTGCTGGAGCGGTAAGTTACGAGTGGGATTTCGACGGTGACGGAGTCTCCGATCTCTCCACTGCTGACCCAACTGTTGAACAGACGTTCGACACCCCGGGATACCGTGAGGTGACGCTGCGTGTAGTTGGAAGTGACGGCCGGGTGGCGATACGGAAGAAAGGGATACTTGTCGGTCGTTCACCATTGATTGGAATCAGACACGTAAAACCCGGACCGAATGGGAGTCTGTCCGTCACTATAAAAGTAATTGCCGGAGCGGACCTATCCGGAGTGGGTATCGAAGAAGCGATCCCCATCGGCTGGCAGGTAAACGCAACACAGAGCGGAGGAGTGTTTGTCAAACGCGCGGGAAGCAAGCTTCAAGTACTGTGGCTTAATCAGCTTTCCGAGGGGGAGGTGGCTACCTTTTCCTATGACCTCTATCCAGCGCAAGGGAGCGGTATCCCCTCATTTACGGGGACGATCAGCGGCTACAGCAAGGGCAAAAGAACGAAGAACGACCTTTGTGGGGATCTGACCGTGCCGCAATAGAGCTGAGAGATTAGGGATTGGGATGAAAGTGCGGGTGGCGCTGACCACCCGCGCTTTTATTATTTCAATCCACGAAGGAGCAATCCCAACCCGGCGAGAACAGCGAGGGAGATACCAAGGGCGGGGAAAAACTGCAGGGTAAGGTGGAGGTGAATGGCGAGGAACGTTAGTCCACCACTTCCGACCCCGATCAACCCGAGAAAAGGCAGCATCTGGCGCGAGAATGCGTTTTGATGTTCTTTCGGAAACGGGGAGATCTCACGACGACACATACCAGCTTCGAACCCAATGAGTGTGAGGAGCTCCCCGGCCAGGATGGGATAGAACCCAACTCCGATAATGATGAGGAACAGCCCGATGCCACCGGATATCCCGAGGAGGATTGCTGCACCTCCAGTTCGCCGGGGAATAAAGGAGATCCATGCGATTGCGCAGATGATGGCAACTGCTCCTACCAGTATTTCCCCGTTTGCATAACCAACGGCAGCGAAGATGCCCATCCCGATAGGGAAGAGGAGTAGACTAGCCCATCTCATCTAAGCCTCCTCTCACGTTGGGACAGGGTCCAATCGACGACGCGTGCAAGTGGTTCGTCTACCTTCCAATCAACGACTTTCACTCCGATGCGGGCGAGGGAGTTGAGGGAAATGCGGCGGTCAAGTCGGATGATCCGGGCTGCGAGCTGTAGGCTTTCTTGGTCCGTGTTTCCGATATTTCTTTCGATCCAGCGATCTATTGGGTTCGGAGATACAAGGATCACCTGGTAACCACGTGCTTGCAGCAAGCCGAGAGTCTCCACGTCATCCTCTCCGGCGAGTGGACTTACCACCACGAGTTGGGAGCGGGAAGGGAAAAGCCGCGTTGGAATGTAACGCAGGTCCTCAAACACTGCCTTGTCCGCCGGCCGGGCGGTGGCGAGTGAGTCGAGGATGCGCTCTCGCTGTACGCGCCCGAATCCGGGGTAGGTCCAGTCGAGGACGTCTCCGTAAATAAGGAGTCCGACACGGTTCCCACGATCGAGAAAATGAGTAGCAAGGCTCGCCGCTGCGTGTACTGCTGGCTCGAATGTGTCTCCATTAGTAACTCGATGATGGGCGCGGATGCGAACGTCGAGAATTACGTTTACATCAGCGATTCTTTCCTGTTCGTATTCATTTATCACGAGCTGCCCGGAGCGAGCATAGGCGCGCCAGTTGATCCGGCGTACATCATCTCCGGGGGTGTAGTTGCGACATCCGAAGAAATCAATCCCTGATCCACCGGTGTTTGCCTTCACCGTCCCCGCGTACACTAAGGTACGGCGAGGACGAATTTTAATATCTTGGAGCGGCTCTGGACGGGGAATGATAAGAAGGGACGACGTGGTGGTTGGAATCAATTCCTCCCGCACTGCTGGTGAACCGTACCCCCAGCGTTTTGTCCTAACGAGCGAAAACTCGTACTTCCCACGTGGCGGGTTAATTGTATATGAGACTGTGATCTGCTCCCCGCTTGCCAGCGGAACGAGAGCAGCAGTCTCTCCGTCGACGACCCTAGCTCTATCCGGAAGAATCTCCTCCAATCCGAAGAATCGTATATCCAAGCCACGGTTTATTGCCGTCAGGGTCACTTCGATCTTCTCTCCAGTTGGAGCACGGTTTGGGTGGATACGACGTGTTACCTCGATTCCCCCACCCGCAGGATGGGCAAAAAGAATCCAAGCGAAGTAGACAAGGTAGGGTAGGGAAAGGGCGATAATGTGTCCATTATGAGCGAGAAGTCCGATTGTGACGAGCGCGATAGTCATCCCCGCAGCGGCAATTATCCGCTCCCGATACTCCATTTTAATCAACCTTGGGAACCGGGACCAGACGGAGGATATTCTCTACCACGTCCTGTGGTCCGATTCGCTTCGACCACAGGTCCGGGCTGAGTATCAACCGATGAACAAGGGCGGGACCAGCGAGGATCTTGACGTCGTCGGGGAGGACGTAATCGCGTC
Organism: uncultured Thermotogae bacterium; assembly: GCA_964654805.1. Classification (GTDB taxonomy): domain Bacteria; phylum Bipolaricaulota; class Bipolaricaulia; order UBA7950; family UBA9294; genus S016-54. The sequence goes on from CAZZJU010000061.1 coordinate 6,651, forward strand.
CGTGCAAAGCCGCCCACGCCCGTGTCAATTTCAATAGAGCGAGGGAACCGCGCGGGCTTGCTCCTACGTACACATTCGTGTCCTTTCGCGTTCGTTCCACGATTGTTACGATGTACGACTCCACGTCACGATCGACAAATACATCTTCAACTGCAGCTCTCATCTCGAGGATCTCTGCCGCGTCTGTGACAGAAGACAGGACGATTTCATCGGTCTTTCTACCCCGACGACGCTCCAGGATCTCCAGTTCACTAGCGGAGTCGGGATATCCAACTTCAAGGCGCATGATAAACCGATCAAGCTGGGCCTCGGGAAGGGGAAACGTCCCTTCGTACTCGATCGGGTTCTGGGTGGCGATCACGATGAATGGGGTTGGAAGTGGTAAAGTCTCTCCTGCAATCGTCACCTGAAATTCTTGCATCGCCTCAAGCAGGGCGGACTGGGTCTTTGGAGTGGCCCGATTGATCTCGTCGGCTAGTACCAGGTGGGAAAAGATCGGCCCCTTGGTCAGAACGAACTCTCCGGTATCCCGGTCGAAGATATGCGATCCAGTAATGTCTCCAGGAAGGAGATCGGGTGTGAACTGGATCCGCTTGAAATTTAGTCCCAGAACCTGGGAAAAGCTACGGGCGATCAAGGTCTTGGCGAGACCGGGATAGTCCTCGAACAAGATGTGTCCACCGGCGAGGATTCCGGTAAGGACTAATTTGAGAACTTGCTCTTTGCCCACGATCGCCTTGCTCACTTCATCGATGATTGCACGGCTGCGTACTGTCACTTCAGCTATTTTCATTCATTCCCTCTGTTCCAAGTTTTCCAGAACTGATATAGCTTTATCCAATATCCACTTAAAATCATGCACTTTACTTAGTCTGTTATTCCCCCGAGTGTTGAAGAATAGGTTACGCACTGCCCGATTCTCGCACCAATCTCCGCTTTCGAACCGCTCCCGCGCTTCTGACAACGACAACCCAGTTCGTTCAGCGATAATCCGTATCGCCGTTTTTTTCAGCTTTTGTACAATCATCTTCCGGTGAAACGGGCGTCGGCGGGCGTGAAAGATCATAACCGCCAATGTTTGGAGTGGATCTACTTCCTTCTTCTCGCTAGTTGCTGCCTGCTCTTTCTGTAGGATGGTGAACACCGTCCGCAGGTAGATTGTAAGAAGGAGTACCGTCATTCCGAAGACAGGAATGCTCCAGATGATAAACTGAGGGAAGCGTGAGGAGTAAAACCGAACACTTAAGTAAGCTTGAATAATGGGAACGACCACCGCGCGGCGGAATCCTTCCCGGAGTAGAAGTACAAATGATACAGTGAGGAACCCGATGAATCCGACTGCGAGCAACCAGATTGTCCACCGATGTCGATCGTCAGCTTTGGGTATAAGCATCCCTAATCTCCTCCAGACAGGATAAGGCCTCTTGGGCGAACCGGGCGCTTTCGCGGTGACCGTAACGGACTTCCTCAAAAATCTTTGTTAATCGGTCGACGTGTCTGCTCCTCATTCCGCGAGCGCGCAGCCTACGGGCAAACTCACGTGGGGTAAGGTAATCCGGGTTTTCCACCTGTCGGGAGAGTATATCGCACATTTCCTTGTACGCTCCGATCACTGCGTTTCGCGGGTCCGCCCCGTTGCGGATGCGAGTTGCCGCCGCTCCAGCTTCCACCCCTAGTTCAGCGAGTATGTCCTGCCCGTTCGAACTTGGCTTCGCGCGTTGAAACCACCACCACGTGATGAACCCGAGTCCGACAATACCGACTGCTGTTCCGAGTGCGGTGAGGATTACTGACCAATTTGGCGGGTTAACCGTAGGTGATGCGTATTCCTCGCCCGTGGTGGCTGGCTGAGCAGATGTAGTCAAATCTAGCTTATGCCCTTGTAGTACATTTCTATTCACATGAAAAACAGTGAATAGCATAGCGATGAGGAAAGAGAACATCAAGACAGGAAGAAGCTGATGTAGAAGAAATTGCCGGAACCGAGGAGAGACAAGCGCTCCGATCATGCACGCCACCCCGGTAAGGAGAGAAGCGGGGTAAATGATGCGTTGGAATGCCTTGGCCAGCCACGCGTGTTGAGGATTATAGCCGATGTTATCATTTCCTGGCGGAATTGACGACGCCTCATGGGGGAATGCCTTTCCCGGCTGAAACTGAAGATGGGTAAGCCCGCCGCTCAGAATCGCTATTCCCCCGAGAATCAGCAGGAAAAGGAGGAAGAGGAAGAATTTGCGTTTCTCCGTCTCCCTCACCTCGCGTCTTTCAGCTTGATCCCCAGTTCATCGAGTTGCGCTGGCTCAACCGACATTGGGGCCTCGGTGAGGGGGCAAACCCCGGTTGTTGTCTTGGGAAAGGCGATTACGTCGCGCAGCGATTTTTCTCCAGCCATCATCATCACCAACCGGTCGACCCCAAGGGCGAATCCGCCGTGTGGAGGTGCACCGTACTCCAATGCGCGGAGGAAAAAGCCAAACCGCAGCTCTGCCTCTTCGTTGGAGATCCCGAGGAGATTGAATATCCGTTCCTGCAGCGCACGGGAATGGATACGGATACTCCCGCTACCGAGTTCAGTTCCATTCAGCACAAGATCATACGCATCGGAGAGGACGGAGAGAGGGTCGCTCTCTAATCGAGGAAGGTCTTCCGTGCGCGGCGAAGTGAAAGGATGATGTTCGCTCGTCAGGTTCCCTTCTTCATCGAGTCCGAACAGGGGAAAATCGGTGACCCAGAGGAAGTTCCACCCCGGTTGCGCCAGACTCTCCTTCCGGCCGATTTCGAGACGGAGTGCCCCCATCGCCTCTTCGACTCCTTTCCCGGCGAGGATGAGTATCAAATCTCCTTCCTTCGCTTCAAGTTCCCGAATGATCCCGGACAGGGCGACAGAAGAAAGGTGTTTCACGATCGGGGAACGGGGCTCATCCTCCAGCTTGATCCAGGCGAGCCCCTTTGCTCCTTCGCGCATCGCAATCTCCTGCAGCTTATCGATGGTGGAACGTGAATATCCGGCGCACCCAGTGGCGTTTATCCCCAGCACTCTCCCGCCGGATTCTACTGCCGCATCGAACACGCGAAAGCCGCTGCCCTTAATAATTGTGGTGAGATCGTGGATTTCCACCCCGAAGCGCAGATCCGGCTTGTCGGACCCATAGCGGGCGATGGCCTCACGATAGGATAGTCGGGGAAACGGGGTGGAAAGTTCGATTCCCATG
>CAZZJU010000062.1:0-9814 GCA_964654805.1 uncultured Thermotogae bacterium
AATCTATTCATTACTCGTAGAACTATTAGTGGCTACCAGTGTTTGTTTCTCCCTTCATGGCTAAGCAAATCCTCGTATCCTCGAAGCAGCAGCCTGATCCTACATGTACGAAAAGAGGAAATATTGCGTTTCAAAACTTGCTTTCAACTTTCTCTTGTTTTCCGGCGGAGGTTGCCCAGCTGACGCCGCAGCCGTTATCGTTAGACGATGGAAAGGGGGAACGATGAAGACGATCGAAGAAGGGCGCAGTTGGCTCAAAGCCGAGGAATGGAGCATGGATATAGATACAGATCAGCGAAATGGGATTCCCCATCCACCACTTCAGAAACCCGTCCCAGAGGGAGCGATGCTCATAGAGCTTATTCCGCCGGAACGAATCTCGCTGGGGGACGTGCCCCTGCGGGAATCGATTGCCCGCCGGCGCAGCCATCGCCGTTTCTCACCAGCACCATTGACCCTGGAGGAGCTCTCCTTTCTCCTGTGGGCCACCCAGGGAGTCAGGGAGGTGATCCGGAATGGGGTAGCCACCTTCCGTACCGTGCCCTCCGCTGGAGCTCGGCATCCGTTTGAGACTTATCTTTCGGTACATCGAGTGGAAGGGCTGTCTTCCGGCCTCTACCGTTATCTCCCACTGGACCATCGACTCTGTCTTCTGCGGGAGGATTCCGATCTTCCGGAGAGGATTACCCAGGCGACCTTGGGACAGAGGTTCGTCGGGGAGGCAGCGGTGGTGTTTGTCTGGGCGGCGCTTCCTTACAGGACCGAGTGGCGCTATTCTATCCGCTCGCACAAAGTGATCGCCATCGACGCTGGCCACATCTGTCAGAACTTGTATCTCGCCTGTGAGGCCATCGGGGCGGGGACCTGTGCTGTGGGGGCTTATTCCCAAGCCGCCATGGACAAGCTCTTGGGAGTGGATGGGGATGAGGAGTTTGCCGTCTACTTGGCCCCGGTAGGGAAGCTGCCGTAGAGGTTACCGTTGAAATCTATTATTACGCCCTACGGCTTAACTTCTGTGTGCTAAATAAGACACCTTTCGCTGCGTACGCTGACGCTTAAGGTAACGCAATGCGGTGGTGGACTTGTTCGTCCGAACTTTTTACGACTAAAATTTTACAAAAACAGAACGGTGATCCCGATGAGAAAAACCTGTTCACCTGCCGCTTTAATCCCATTGCTCTTGGCGTTATTTCTGGTCGTTCCTGCTCAAGCAAACACTCCGAACACAATCAATCCTACTTGGAGAGTGACGTGGTATGAAGTGGTCTCGCCCCGTGTATTTGGTCGCGAATTAGGAACTTCCTCTTTCCCGCTCAACTTCTCCCGCAATTGGGGCTACGGAAATATTTTTAGACAGCACCAAGACCACATAGGATTCAAAGCTACTCTTAGTTTTTACGTCCCGCAACCTAAGGATTTTCACTTCGAAATCGCTGCTGACGATGGTGCGGCTTTATACATCGACGGTAAGTTGGTAATATCTGATCTGTGGAGTCTGTATACTTTTATCCGTGGCCATACAAAGAGTTGTTGGTATAGGCTTTCAGCCGGACTACACAATTTTGAACTGTGGTACTTCGAATGGGAAGGGAAAGCGTCGGTAAAGTTTTCATTATCTGATCTGCACGAGTGGCAGACACAACTGATATGGAAAACCCTCAAGAATCTAACCGATAAGATAGGAGCGTTGTCGCTCGCCCAGGATTCCATCAAGCGCCAAGTAAGGAATTTAACATCCACCGCATCCACATTGAATGAGCAAGCTATCACTCTCCAGGGAGAAGTAAGAGCGATAGACAATGAGATCATTGAATTGCAGAATGAAGTTCAGAGTATCTCAAATACCGTATCCATTACCAAGGCTGCTGTAACCAAACTCTCAGGGTTGAGTGGGCAAGTGGACACAATTGTCCATCAGCAGGCAATGCTGTTGCAGGAAGTCCAAACAATGAAAAAGAAACTCGCCACTATGAGCACGATTGTAACCTCCGTCTCCGGAGAGGTCACTACAATGAGCTCTCAAGTGAAGACCCTCAAAACACAACAGACTAATATGTCCGGTCAAATCGCGTCTTTAGAGGATAATGCCGCCTCGAGCGATTCGTGGGAAGTCCATTGGTATACGATGACCGAACCGGGAGTATTTGGCAAAGAGATAGGAACTTCATCGCTCCCGCTTAACTTCTCCTCCAACTGGGGCTACGGACGGATCTATAAGTTATGGAACCACGTCGGGTTAAAGGCTTACGCCACGATATATATCCCCATGGATTCTTTCTGCTACTTCAGCGTATCCGCCAGCAATTGCTTCATTCTTTACCTGGACGGCAAGAAGATCCTCGACCACTGGCAAGTGAGCAAGCCTTTTACTCCAGCTGCTATGTCCGGTAAATATGTACTTTCCGCCGGTTGGCACAAGCTTGAGCTTCACTACTACAGCTGGGAGGGTGAAGCATGGTTGAGTTTCCATTCCTGGTAAGCAAACACCAAAGGTGAAAAGGCTGCCAGGTCGGAAAATTCTCTCCGAGAGGGGAACGTAAATCCCCATTGAATGAATCCATAGATGGGGTGTAGCGTAAGAGTTTATGTCCCAATTGTAGGTTCCCGTTCTCTCGGATAGATGCATGCCAGATGCTTAACAACGCATACAGCCATGATGGTAAGGGTGAATACTGGATTAGCCCAGTATCCGCCCTCAAAAAGTTCATTCCCGTTAAAATCAAGCAGGAATCCCTTGACTTAAGGATTGTATTGCGCTTCTTCGCTCAGTCCCTAATCGTAGACAAACTGGATGTTCTCCAACCGAGCTTCGGTTGTGAAAGGTACCGCGGGAGAAAATCAGCTTCACAATACCGCAACGAGACACCAGGTTTGCTGAATATAACCGGTAAGATGAACAAGACTTTGGACTGAATGGCAGTTTCTGCAGGTCAAACTGCGGTATAACTGCCCTCTTGAAGTGCCGGTCAACCCCAGCCCACTGAATTTGGTATCCCTGCGGTATGTAGTTTCCACCCCACCCCAACCCAGCTCCAATCCGATAATCGACAACGGGCTCGTCCAACAGGTCGATCATGATCTCAACCCCTTGGGGTTCAAGTTTGTCGATATCGCTCGGAAATCGCCAATAAACACCATTTCCATCCGGTATCGCAGTTGCTTTAACTAATTTAGAAGAACTCTTAACAGGATATCCTCACTGTACTTTCTTGGCGTACGAAACCAGTCGGGGAATAAGAGGGGCATAATACTTGTCCCATAATGGATCACGTACTTTAATGTTTCTGGTCTTCACTATTCGTTCGTAGGGTATGGCGCGTACGTAGTGTAGCCTGGCCGGATCGTAAACCGGCGCCCCACTCCGCTGAGATCGACCCCGAATCCGAGGATCTTCTTATGTCCCGACAGAAAATCGGGCCCTGCCGGTGTCAGCGAAAGCAGATCATGGAACACGACGATATTACGAACCTGACCGGGAGAGTCAGCGTTACCCTCGATAAGTGTCGCTTCAACCCGGATGACACTACCAAACGCGTCCTTGTACACCGTCAACTCGTTGATCATCATACTGTGGGCTATGGCCGTCCCACACGCCGTTGTTGCATTCTCGGATCAAAACATACGGGCCAGGGACAGGAGCATTAACGCCGAGACGGAAGTCACTGTAATCCAAGTCCTGCCATTCAATCCACCGTCCTCTCCCCCCGAGCGCCTCTTCCACCGTGTAGAAAGCTCGAAGCGACTCAGTGTTCGAATGCTGCCCGTTCATATCCCAATTAGTGCGATAACCGCCGGGGGTACGGGATTCCTGTCTCGCGGTGCCGGTACGAAATCGCCTCTGAACATCACGCCTCCGGATCATAAGCGTCTGAATGCGGCGTGCGTTCCAGAAAGCAGACCAAAAACTGTGCCTCGTCAATACTGTTAGCGCCGATACGCATCTGATAGAACGGTTTGCCGCCGTCGCTTACACACGACTCCTAAGTCCCCAAAGTGGCAAGTGCCACGTCTTGAATTATTGTCCCCGCCGGATCCCAACTGCCCCCGTCCACGAAGCACGTACAATCCGGGCTGTCCGTATTACAACAACCGCTCCAAGCGTACGGTGCAACGAGCACCAACAGCGTCAACCCAACCAGCCACATTTTCATACTGCGCCTCCTTTGCCTCAGTATAGTATGGAAACCAATCGCAGACTATTCGGTCGGACCGAACCGAAAATCTCCATTCGAATCATTAAACCAATCCCCATTGACTGTCTCTTCAGGTAATTCCATTGCAAGGCCACATACAACAGCGTTATACTTACCATTCAACACAGGAGGACTAAATGATCGTACGCATGTGGCATGGGCGTGTGCCAACGAGCAAGGCACGAGCGTATCGAACGTTCCTGAACAAACGCGCTATCCCCGATTATCAATCGGTTGAAGGCAATATCAGCGTCTATATCCTGGAACGCGCGGAAGGAGAAGTCACCCACTTTATTACGATGACTTTCTGGGAAAGTCTAGACGCGATAAAGAACTTCGCGGGAGACGACGCAGAAACGGCAAAGTACTACCCCGAAGACAAAGACTTCCTGCTCGAATTTGAGCCTCGGGTTGTACACTACGAAGTTGTTGGACAGTCTTGAATCTTCTATTCGCGAAATGGGTGATTATCGGTGCAAAAAGATCAGGTTAAGTGACAATTTTTACGATGTCGTCTCACGATCGCGGTCACACTGAACGGGTGAGAACTCTCGCCGTTTATATCGCTCGGGAAGAAGAGGCAGATGTAGAGGTGGTCGAGAAGGCGGCCGAACTCCACGACATAGCACGGGGAGAACCTAACCACGCCCGGCGGGGAGCGGAGATTGCGCGAAAGGTTTTACAAAACCAGGGTTACAGCACGGATTTCATCGCCAAAGTAGCGCACTGCATTGAAGCTCACTCCTTCTCCTCAGGCGTTGCGCCGCAGACCTTAGAGGCAAAGATCCTAAGCGACGCGGACAAGCTCGATGCGATCGGGGCAATTGGGGTAGCACGAGCGTTTATGTTCAGCGGCGAGACCGGCCGGACGATCGAAAAGACGCTGCGGCATTTCGAGGAGAAACTGCTGACGCTTAAGGACCTATTCTATACTCAAACCGCTTGCCAATTGGCCGTGACCAAAGACCACTTCATGCGGGAGTTTTACCGCCAACTCACCCAAGAGCTGAATTACCGGCTCAGGGTGCAACCGACGACATCAGTTAAGCTAAGCAGACAGTCCGACGATGAACATCCTCCCCTTTAATCCCGCTGTTTAACTAACATACTTGGCGACCCAAACAGCAACTGGAGAATCAACACGGTTATTTACGCAAGGTTAGGTGGTTGAATAATGAATTTGGGAAAATGGCACCACGTTATTCGAGGAGGGTTCAGCCGCGGGATTTTCCCTCATCAACTCTCGTTTCTGCTGAAGTCAGCACTGCGCCGACTTGTCCTGTCGCCGGAGGAACTGGCCGACCGCCTGTACCTAAGTGAGGATTCACAGGTGCTGGAAGTGGGGCCGGGCCCGGGCTATTTCAGTGTCGAAGTCGCCCGCCGTCTGCCCCGCGGGCGGCTCGAATTGTTCGACTTGCAGCCGGAGATGCTGGACAAGGCGCGTCGAAGGCTGGAAACGGCAGGGTTGAATAACGTAGGATTTACGCAGGGAGATGTCTGCAATCTTCCATACTCCGACGCCCAATTCGACGTCGTATTTCTCGTCGCCGTTCTGGGTGAGGTATCAGATCCTGCGCTCTGTCTACAAAACATCTACCGTACGCTCCGGCCCGGTGGGCTTCTTTCCATCACCGAGCAGCCGGGGGACCCCGACTTTATGTCATTGCCGATCGTCCGCAGGCTTGCCAAGCAGCAGGGATTTGAGTTCATCGAGAGCTACGGACGGAGGAGAAATTATACCGCAAACTTCAAGAAATCAGGGGAAAGGCACAAATCCAAAGAATGAACGTCCAACGCGCAAATACGCTGCACTTCTTCGTTCTTGCCTTCGGCCTTTCATGGCTTTTCTGGGTACCAGCGGCTATCTCAGGCCGCAATGTTATGGAGTTTCCGATGATGCTCCTATTGATCGCCGGCGGCGCTGGGCCGGCAGTAGCGGAGATAGCCCTGATCTTTCGCACGCATGACAAGGAACAGCAACGCGACTATTGGCAACGGGTGCTCGACATCCGGCGGATCGGTGCCCGGTGGCACGCCGTGATCTGGCTCACCTTCCCGCTGCTGAATGCCATCGCCATCTTGCTGTGTGGGCTGACCGGAGGCGGTTGGCCCGCGTTTGAAACGGCGAAACATCTGCTGGCTACACCGTGGACGTTATTGCCGTTCGCCTTATTTATCCTGCTTTTCGGGCCGCTGCCGGAAGAGCTCGGCTGGCGGGGTTATGCACTGGACAGCCTGCAGGCCCGGTGGAACGCCCTTGTCTCCAGCCTCATCTTGGGGGTAATGTGGGCGGGGTGGCACATTCCGCTCTTCTTCATGAACGGCACCTTTCAGCACGACCAGGTGGGATTTGGCACGCTTAACTTCTGGTTATTCTGCATCGGTACCATCGTCAGTTCTATACTGTTTACCTGGCTTTACAACAACACCCATCGCAGCACGCTGGCGGCCATCCTGTTCCACTTTATGCTCAACTTCAGCGGGGAACTCCTTTCGCCAACGGATCGGGCCCGGTTTTACCAGCTTTTGTTGCTCATCATCACAACTGTCGTTGTGGTCATCATCTGGGGGCCTGAGACACTTGCACAGCAGCGAAAGGGGACGGTGACATTACGTTAACCCGCGTTAGCTGGACAGCCGCTGCTCAACCGCTCTGATGCACTGATTCGGAGGTGATCGCTGTCCGGTGTCGCTCGTGGTACAGCAGTCGCGTCAGAAAGACTGCAAGCAGCAGTGCATAGTGACACATGACCGAAGCAAACGCCCCATCAGGCATACCGATGAACCAAGAGGTACCTAAGGATGGAATGATGAACGCAAGTGCTCCCGCCAGTAATTGCAGTGACAGCCTACGCTGATGCTCGTCCGGGTTTGTCGCCACGTTGTAAGCGGACAGTAGAATCATGCCCGCGAGACCAACCCAGTAATACGCGCTGTACACGAGGTACGCCGTTGTCGGATGAGAATAGCGGGCGAACACAACTTGACAGACAGGATCCACCGCGAATTCCCGGTGCAGAGCGATCCACACCGAGAATGCAAACGCTACAACGAACATCGCCCGCGCGTACCGGATGCCGGTGCGGAACTCGGGAGGATACAACTGAGCAGCAAGAAGAATTCCCATCGGTGGAAGCCATGTAACATTGATGAACGCCAGTTGTGGCAGGAACGCGCTCGCCGACGAGCCAGCACAGATAATCACTTCGAGTATCTGATAGATCGCGAGCAGGAAAAGGATCGTGCTTGCTGGGCGCACTATTGTCCTCCTGCCTGGTCCGCTCAGAGCCCACATAGCGACCATGATCTCAAACGATGCGGTTATTACAGAAAGCGTCGGCTCGTATCCCATGTATGGCTCCTTTCAAGACCGATAAACCCGGATGAGAAGCATCGAATTAGCACTCCCTTAAAACTACCGCGCCAGCACGAGCCGATTTCTACCCGACTCCTTCGCCCGATATAAAGCATCATCAGCCAATTGCACCAATTGCTCCTCCCGCTCAACGCTCTGGGTTGGATATGATGCCCCACCTAAGCTTATCGTAACCCGTATCGTGCGGGATCCATCGGTTACCGAACTCTCTTCAACCGCACGGCGAAGTCTTTCTCCGATCAACTTAAGGTCCTCACACGATGCGGCAGGAAGCACAACGAGAAATTCCTCACCCCCATACCGGATCAACACATCCCCCTCTCTGAAGACAGTTTTGGCAATGCTAGTAATTGAAACAAGAACTCTATCGCCAACAAGATGACCGTACGTGTCATTAACTTGTTTAAAGTGATCAATATCAAACATTAAGACACCCAACGGAGCATTCATCCGAACAGCACGGTCAAATTCTTCATGCAAGCGGGTCAAACCGAATCTACGATTATACACTCCAGTAAGTGGATCCAAGGCTGCAAGTCGTTGCAGTCTATCGTGCACAATGGCATTATTCAACGCCAAGCCAAAACTGTGTCGAAACAGTTCCATCCGTGTGCGCGCTTCCGCATCGAACTCTCCGGCCGCTGCCAACACAATGATTCCCAGTGGGACACTTTTATACAACGCTGGCATGACAAAGACCTCACTCGGACGGAACTCAGCCACAACACCATCGACATATACTCCATCCGGAATGCGAATGACCTGAGGTTCACCAGTTCGGAGGACAAACCGAACGTGATCGCTCTGAGCAAGCGCTGCTGCATCCTTCAGCCCATACGAAGCAGCAAGCTTGAGTTCGCCACCTGACTCATACAGTATAGCCCCGCCCGCTGCATCCGTATGCTCCATAAACTGATGTAATGCCCGGTCGGCCAAGTCCTCAAGTTCCAATTGACTCGTCAGTACTTCCGAAAACGAACGAATAGCGGCGTGCGTCCGCATCGCGTACACAAGCGCCTTAACAAGACGGTTAAACGCCATCGCACTCTCTCCGATTTCATCCTCGGAATCAACCTCGATCAAGCAATCCTCCAGTGTGCAACTATGCATGTTACCACGTGTTGTCATATCGATAAGCATATTCTGGACGTACGTCATGCTTGTCGCGAGGAGTCTGAGCCGACCTCCAACTACTAAACGCACTAATGTGAAATTTATCACCCCTACTAGCGCACCAGCCCCTAAGCAAGCGAGGAAGAACTTAACGGTAAAGGCAACCCGGGGCGACACTCCCAAGAGGATAACGAAAAATGGAAATATAATTCCCATCGCTAGTCCAAATGCAACCATCCACAGAGCGATGTCATAAAACACCTTCCTTGTGATACGCACTGCTACCTCCACGGACTGCTATTATTTATGTAATTCTACCGGATATGCTCGCTACCAGGGCGGTCATGTGTCAGCTTGCTGTAAGACAAGCTGTCGGAAAACTGTTGGCTGATGTGTCCTGTTGCACCTGTTGGCCTGTTGGTGGCCTGTTAGGGTCAGCCTGTTGGGGTCATGTTGCTGTTGGTGCTGTTGGGGTCAGGTCTTGCAATCCAACAACAGGATTAAGTAGTTTTTCGTTGCTCGAACTTGCGTAGATGCCTACTGACTGTCGCGTAGTGCACTCCAAGATGCTCAGCAATCTCCCGCATCGTGTAGCCGTAATCGTGATACGCCTTGAAGATCCCACCGTCAGTTGTCTCAGCATCAGCAAATATCTCTTCAAGCACTGGTCGGTTGCGCTCGAGGAGACGCTGCTTCCTTGGAACCTCGGCCAGCTTCGTCCCCGGTTTGGGGATGCTGTCGATAAACCCCTCGCTCCCCAGATAGATCTGCCCCTTCAGCTCGTTCCACGGTGATCTCCCCACTCCTTCCGCAACGAACTTGCGATAGAGGCGTTGAGCTTCCTCCCTGTCATCACTGAACTGGCCAAGTATCCAATCAACTGTGAGAAACGACGGTGCTTCGCGCAATCCAGCCGTCGCCCGATAGCTCGACCACTCCCATTCCTCAGGACTTTTCACCATCTTCGCCCGTACCGGATTGAGGACAATATACCGCGAAAGCTCAAGCAGATAGGCCTCCTTCTCCACCAGAATCGCCTTGTACCTCCCCTGAAACACATGACCCACCCGGTTGTGCCGACGGTTGAACGCTTGGGTGTACACCCCGTTGAGCTGGCGCATCCCCCGGGATA
>CAZZJU010000063.1:0-9812 GCA_964654805.1 uncultured Thermotogae bacterium
ACGACAGTTTCCGGATGCTCAATGGTATCGGGCCGGTGCAGAATGGGCTGTTCTTGTCCGCGATTGCCGACTCCGTACATCCGCACCCAACCCTGCCCGAGGGATTGAAGGAAGCAGCGGAGAATGCGCTCGGTCGGGCGATTCACACGATCAACCGATAGATCGTGATGGGGCCGTAGATTCACGTTGGGATGGCTCATCCAGCGAGACAGCCCTGTCTTCTATGTGTGCAACTGCTGGTATGAAGAAGGCGATCATCCCTACGGCGACCATTGTCGATCCACCAAGTAAGTACCAGAATTGAATTCCGAGCAGATCAGCGATCGGCCCGGCGAGAGCCAAGCTTAACGGGGACATGGCGGTGACCAGGCTGGAAAGAAGGGTGAATACCCTACCCTGCATCTCAGGTGAGACCGTCGATTGAAGCAGAGCTTGCAATGGTCCGTTGGTAAGTGGATTCATTACTCCAACGACGAACAGAACACCGATCCCGATCAATAGTCCGGTTCCAGGTAGGACGCCGAGTACAGCGATTCCCATGCCCATTCCAATTATTCCCATAAGTGAAGTTAACACACGCCGCTCGAACCCTCCCCACACGCTGAGAAGTATTCCACCAGCCACTACCCCTACTCCGAATGCTGACTCAAGCCAACCTAACTGTAGTGCTCCACCGGCGAAATGCTTGCGTACTAGCAATGGAAGCAGTGAGAAAGCAGGATTGACCGCGAAGTTTATCAGCATCGCCATACCTATAATCCACAGGAGTCCTTTCCACCTCCACACGTAGCTGAACCCGGCACGCACCTCGGAAAAATAGGTAAATGTACCCTCGCTGCGGGCTGGTTGAGGGATCGGGATGAACAGCAGGGGCCCGATGGCAAACGCCGCGGTGACGATGTCTATTCCGATGATGCCGTACATTGGGAGCACAGCAAGGAGAATCGCACCGATCGGAGGGGCGATGATGTTCGTTGCTCCCTGCATCGTTTGATTCAAGCCAGCGATCCGCGTTAGGTGTTGCTCTGGGACCATAAGGGAAGTGGAGGCAGTCATTGCCGGCCAGTGAAACCCACCCCCGATTGCACGCGCCGCCATGATCAGATAGATATGCCACACCTCGACAGATCCTGCCCAGTAGAGATAGCCAAGGACGGCCGATGCAACAGCGATCGATCCGTCGGCGATTATCATCACTTTGCGCCGACTGAACCGGTCGATGAGGGCTCCGGAGAACGGGCCGATCACTACCTGAGGGAGCATTGCTACCATGGTGGCAGTGGCAAGCACGGTCGCTGATCCGGTTGTTTTCGTCAACCACCAGACAAGAGCGAACTGGACAAGCTGACTTCCGATGAGAGAGAACTGCTGTCCGATCCAGATCGTGAAAAACGGTCTCTTCCAGTCGGTTATCGTACCGTTCAAAACGGTTCCCTTTCGGTTTAAGCGCGGAAACAGCGCCTTGTTCCTCGCAATCCACGGATTAAGAGCAGTATCGCGAGCCCGAGCACTGCCCAGATGAACACCGGGGAGAAGAATATGGCGCCGATGAGAAGTATCGCCATGACGACTGCAGCGATCACGCTTCCCATCAGACTTACTAAAAGCCCGATTATTGCGCCCGCGAACCCGAGAATCACGCCCACCACCCCCAGAATTAACCCAATGATCATTCCATCACCTCAGTAGTTCAAATTTTTGACCGTTTTCGTACTACAGCGCTGTCTGCCACCGTCAGAGTCTCGGAGTATTCAACGGTTTCAATTTTGCATCCAGGGCCAATCTCCACAGCTTTGCCACGCACCGTGTCAGCGATCGTATTCTCAAGGTAGATTTCATCGCCCTCGATCAACTGAGCATTGAGCTCTTCTGTTCCTCCGCCGGTAAACAACTTGATCAACCCATCGAACAGAATTCCCTTTTCGCGCCATCCGCCGCTGCGTACGAGAATCTTTTCCCCTCCGATCTCTCGTACTGTGCAGCGCCCGCCGAGGTTGATCTCGACCCGATCGGCGGAGAGCAGTCCTTCGATGTGGAACCCACCGCTCGCTTTGAAGATCTCACTGGCAACGTCACCTCCCACACGCAGATGTCCACTTGCCTTCAGATACTGGGAGCTGATCCCACCATTCACTCGCAGACTGCCAGAACATTTGAACTCCTTTACTTCAGCGCGCCCATCAATGCGTGCGCTTCCGCTTACCCGCATCTCATCCCCATGAACACTGTTGGAGAACACCATACTCCCGGACACCACGATCTCTCGCGCCCACACCCGACCATCCACCTTACCGGCACCGGCGATCCTAAGCTCGTCGGCTTCCAGGTCACCGGTCACCTTGCCTGCTCCGGAAATTGTAACCCGATCATAGGTCCCTCCACTTATTTTACCGGCACCAGAGATACTCGCTGAATTTCTTTTCTCCTCCACTTATCCTCCTTTTTCACCCACCATGTTCCGTGCCTCAATCATTCCCATCATGGGCGATTGTGCCCTTCGCAGTCTTTATCTCGTCCAGGACCATCTGGAGGTCCACGGTTCTTACAACGTCGATCTCCGGATCGAACATCGGCCCTTTGTGGGTGATGACTACCGAACTTATCTCGGCGCTGATCCCTGCTGCGGCGAGCCGTTTGCGGATAAGGTAAAGATAGAGTTCTTCATTGCGTATCCGCTCAAGCAAGCCGCCGTTCAACGCGTTATCCAGCGCTCGCTTTGCAAGTTCCATCTCTTCCCGGCGTGCTGCGGCATGCAATGCCCGTAGTACACCGATACAAAACGCCTCTTTAACTGGTACCACATCCTGGCCGGTTTCGTTCAGTCCACATAGCTCAATTACGTGCTTATTTAGCCAGCCAAGATCGCGCAATCGCGAGAACGCGATCTCCAGCTTCTCGTTTACCCGCCTGGTTATAAGCTCAGCAAGGTCGTCGAGAGGGTGGTCTTCCTTCATCCGCTTGATCTGCTCGATTCGTGCGATGATCTTGTCGCGTGGAAAGAAAGTCTCTTGACCGGTGAACGTTGAACGCCGGATGAACCATTCCTCCGGGATTAGCCCCTTCCGTTTCCAGCGGTAAAGCTGACCATAGGAAATCCCTGTTTCGGCAAGAACGTCTTTTTTGGAAATTAGGTCTTTTTCATCCATGGTCGCCCTTCATTTAACAATACACTGTTTTGTGCAGTCAACTTTTGTGTCCCTTTTGCGGAAGTTTCTTTGTTCCATTGGCAAAGTTTCATGGCTCGTTGTGGCTGGCACGATTTTACTTTCGGTACACCATATAATAACTCCTCATACCTGCGCTTAGCAAATTCATACAGTAGGTATGGTGGTAGCATGTTTACCTCCTCGTCTGGCACGAGCAGTGTAACATAACAATGTTACAAAATCAAGCCAGTAAAAGCACCCGCTTATTAGCGCGGGTGCCCCTAGAACGATGGGAGAAATAATAGATTACTCGAAGAGATCCAATAGATAGAACAGATCGGGATCAACCGGCCGAGTCTGGCTAAGCGCCTCTTCCAACGGGACTGGCTCGATCTTCATCCCGTGTACAGCAGTCATCACGTCGAACTTTCCTTCCAGTGCGAACTCAATCGCCGCTGCTCCGAATCGTGTTGCCAGGATCCGGTCCAGTGGAGACGGGGTACCACCGCGTTGGAGGTATGCGAGGTTCGTCACGCGCACCGGCATCTCCAACCGTTGGGAGAGCTGGTTCGCCAAGTACTGTCCGACACCACCGAGACGCACATGCCCAAACTCGTCCACTTCCGCCTCAGCTACGATCTGCCCATTTGTGTCAGCAGGCTTTGCCCCTTCGGCGATGATTACAATGCTGAAGTGCTTACCCCGCGCTTTTCGATGGAGAATCTTGCGATGGACCTCTTCTACATCGAAGTCTTTCTCGGGAATGAGGATCACGTCCGCTCCGCCAGCCACTCCGCCCAATAGGCTCAACCAACCAGCATCACGTCCCATTACCTCGAGGATGAGGACGCGATGGTGGGAGAACGCGGTTGTGTGTAAACGGTCAAGGGCTTCAGTGATTACATCGAGAGCGGATGCGAACCCGATGGCGTAATCGGTCATTGCGATATCATTGTCGATCGTTTGGGGAATTCCGACGGCCTTTACTCCGTACTCGGCGAGCCGGTGCGCCACTCCCAGGGTGTCATCACCTCCGATTGCGATGAGGAAATCAATTTTTTCCCGTTCGAGGTTGGCGACAATTCGATCCACGCCCCCTTCCTCCTTAAACGGGTTCGTCCGCGAGCTTCCGAGGATCGTTCCACCGATTGTGAGAATCCCGGAAACGTCATTTATCCCCAGCGGTCGGGTGAGATCCTCAATCGGTCCACGCCAACCCTCGAGGAACCCGATTGTCTCCACTCCTTTTTTAAACCCGAACCGCACAATGGAACGGAGTGCAGCGTTGATTCCCGGGGAATCTCCTCCACCTGTCAGAACACCAGCTCTCAACATACTAACCTCCTAGAATTGTGTGTCCAGCGCTTCCTGCTTGATCAATGAGTTCTATTGCCACCTCTTTTATGCGCGCTTGAATTGCCCGCCCGACCACACGCGGGTCAAAGTCCTTCTTGTTTGGAGTCCAATCGCTGCCGGAAAATAGGCCGGTGCGCTGATCCGGGACCCCAGGGGGCGGAACGATCGATGCAGAGTGCTCCATGTAGAAATCGTGCGCGGTACGGGCATACTCGTATTGATAGCGTGTATCCTTGTTCAGCTTGCACACCCCGTACTGGATGATCTCGTGCACCTGTTCAGGGAGCAAGCCGGAGCTTCCGTGGAGCACAAGCGGGACGAGCAAGCCCTTTTCTTCCAACCGGTCGCGTATCTTCTTGGCGATGTCCGTGCGAAGGACCACATCCTTTCCCTTGGATACACCATGCTGTGTTCCCACCGAGATCGCGAGCAGGTCAGCCCCAGTCAGTTCGATAAACTCGGCCGCCTCGTCCGGATCGGTGTAAAACGCCTCGGCAGAGGCGATCTCGTCCTCGACGCCCTTGATCTTTCCGAGCTCGGCTTCGATCAGGATTCCGCTTCCTTTAGCCATTTCAACAACCTCACGGCTAATGCGCACGTTCTCTTCGAACGATTCCTTCGATGCGTCGATCATAATCGAGGAGACCATGCGCTCGTCGATCGCCGCCTTGATCAAGTCCATTTCCTTGACGGTGAAGTGGTCGAGGTTGAGGAACACCCCGATCGGATAGCGATCTCCGAGCTCGCGCACCATGTAGGATAAGATCCGTAACCCGGCGAGCTTATCCCCGGCACCGGCAAACTTTGCCGCTCCCGGACTTACCTGCACCACCAAGTCGGACTTCCGTTCCTTATACCCTTCGAGCAGTCCGATGAGGACGTTCTCCTCGGCGATGTTGTTTGCCATGTACGCGTATCCGCCCGCCTGGGCCCGTTTGTACACTTCACGTAGCTTTTCTCCACCGAAAAACGCCATGTTTATCTTCCTCCTTTTCCTGTGTCCTTATACCCGTTCCCTCCTCCCCTTTCAAGCGGTTACATGATCTCGGTTACAATGAGGCGATGGAGCGAAAGAGAGTAGTAGTTACCGGGTATTACGGCTGTGGAAACCTGGGGGACGAGGCACTGCGTGCGGTTGTGGTCTCCGCGTTGCGCGCAGCTGGGGTCGAACCGCTCATCCTCGCGGGCAAAGACAGGCTGTGCCCGCGCAGGATCGTGCGGTACCTGCGTGTCGGTGCGGCGCTCGTTTTCGGCGGCGGGGGGTTGCTGCAGAACGCGACGAGCGCCCGCTCGCTCCATTACTACCTTGGGCTGATCGCGTTCGCCCGTGCGTTGCACCGGCCGGTGTTCCTCATCGGTCAGGGACTGGGCCCAATCGACGGGCCGATCGCGCGGTCCCTCACCCGCCGTGTCCTGGCCCGCGTCGCTTATCTCGGTGTCCGCGATCGGGTGGGCCAAAAGCTCGCTGCCGAGCTTGGGCTCGCCGCCGAACTCGACGGGGATCTCTACTTCCTCAACCCGCCGTTGTCCGAGCCGATGCCGCGGCATGATCCGCCGCGGATCGGGATCGCGCTCCACGGCAGGTCGGTTGACGGGAGGGTGGAAGACTGGCGGCGGTTCCTCGCTGCGCTCCCCGGTGATCGTGAAATCGCGCTCATCCCGTTCTTCCCCCGCGAGGACCTTGAGGCGGCGAGGAGGCTCGCTGCTGGTGGTCCGAACGTCCGGGTGGAGGTCCCGGGCTCGGTCGCGGAGGCGCAGGGGTTGATCGGCGGGCTTGACCTGCTCATCGCATCGCGCCTACATCCGCTCGAGTTCGCGTTCCGCGCCGGTGTCCCGATGATTGCGGTTCCGAGCGACCCGAAGATCGCGGCGTTCGTCGCCGAGGTGGCGGAGCACGGAGGACCGGAGATCCCATGTGTGGAGTTCCCGCGTCCCGACGACGCGGCCACGCTCCTGCGCAATCCGGTGGTATCGGAGCGGTTCGTTGCCGCGTACGCCGCGCTCCACAAACGGACGCGGGCGGGGTTCGAACAGTTTCTGACCGCGCTGCGCGAGAAGATCGGAGGCGATGATGAGTGACCCGATCCACGTCCCGGTGATGCGCGAGGAGGTTGTACGCCTCCTCGCTCCGAAGAAGGATGGAATTTATGTCGATGGGACGGTCGGGCTGGGCGGGCACGCCGCGGCGATCCTGGCCGCCGGGTCGGAAGTCCGCCTGGTCGGGATCGACCGCGATCCCCAGGCGCTGCGGTATGCGGCTGAGCGCCTATCTCAGTTCGGGGACCGGGTGACGCTGATCCACGGGAACTACCGCGACCTGGTGGAGATCCTGTCCGATCTTGGAATCGGCGCGATCGATGGGTTCCTCCTCGACCTTGGTCTCTCCTCCCTCCAGCTCGATGCGCCCGACCGCGGGTTCAGCTTCCGGGCGGACGGACCGCTCGACATGCGGATGGACCCGACCCGGGGAATATCGGCGGCCGATCTGGTGAACGAGGCAAGCGTCGAGGAACTGGCCCGCATCCTGCGCGATTACGGGGAAGAGCGGTTCGCCGGACGGATCGCCCGGGCGATCGTGGCCGCGCGGCCGATCGAGACAACCGGGGCCCTGGCCGAGGTCGTGCGCCGCGCGATCCCGCGCCGGTTCCACGAACGTCGGATCGATCCGGCCACCCGCACGTTCCAGGCGCTGCGCATCGCGGTGAACGACGAGCTGCACAACCTGCAGGACGGGCTCGCCGCCGGATTCGCCGCACTCAGGCCGGGCGGGGTGATCATGGTGATCAGCTTCCATTCTTTGGAGGACCGGATCGTGAAACGGTTCTTCCGGAAGCTCGCTACCCCACGCTATACCTCACTCGCCCCGGGACCGCCGCTCCCACCGCAGGCCGAGGTCCTGACGAAAAAGCCGCTCCGCCCGTCGGAAAAAGAGATCGGGGAGAATCCGCGCGCGCGCAGCGCCAAACTCCGCGCTTGTCGCAAGCTCTAGCAGATGCGAGGAACCGGGTCGCCGAGCGGCATCTCGAGGAACCGCCGTCCCCCGACCTCGGTACCGAGGATCACCTTCCCCGGATATTCGTCGGTCACTTTCCCGATTATCGCCGCATTTCTCCCGAGCGGATGGGCACGCAGCGCGCGGAGGACCGCGTCCGCCCGGTCGGGCGCGACCACGATCAGCGCTTTCCCCTCGTTTGCCACCGTGAGCGGGGAGATCCCAAGGAGCGACCCGATCCCCCGCACTTCGTCGCGGATCGGGATCTTGGCCTCGTCGATCTCGATCGTTACGTTCGCCTTTCCCGCCATCTCGTTCAGCACCGCGGCAAGCCCGCCTCGGGTCGGATCCTTCATCGCCTTAATTCCGCCCGCGGCAAGTGCCCGCTCGATAAGCGGCCAGATCGGAGCCACGTCGCTTTCAAGCTTCGTCTCCAGGTGGAACTCCTCCCGGCAGGCGAGGAGGGCCATCCCGTGATCCCCGATCGTCCCGGTGACGATCACGACGTCCCCGGGGGATATCGCGGAATCGGACACAGCATGGGCCGCCACTCCGATCCCGGTCGTGTTGATTGCGATCCGGTCGAGCTCGCCCTTTCCCATCACCTTGGTGTCCCCGGCGATGAGCGGGACCCCGACTTCGTCCAGCGCACTGGCGATCGATCGGATGATCCGCTCTAGATCCGCGAGAGGGAACCCCTCCTCCAGGATCAGACCCAGGGTGAGGGCGAGCGGCCGCGCCCCCATCACCGCCAGGTCGTTCAGCGTGCCGGCGGCGGCGAGGCGGCCGATGTCCCCGCCGGGGAAGAAGATCGGCTTCACTACGTGCGAGTCAGTCGTCACCACGAGCTCTCCGTCCTTCGGAAGGGTGATCGTCGCCCCGTCGTCGAGCGCATCGAGGCCGATCCTGCCCGCGCTTCGCACCGAAAACTCGTTTAAGATGTGCTCGCGCAGGAGCCGGTCCATCATCGCCCCTCCCGCGCCGTGCATCGCCGTTATCTTCACCTCTTCGTTCACAGCTTCGGTCGACCTCCGTAGCGGTACCAGATGTTGCACGCCGCCTCCACCCCGACCATGCACGGCCCGACCGGATTGAGCGGGGTGCACGTCGTGCGGAACAGCGGACAGTCGGTAGGGACGGCGCGGGCGGTGAGAATGTCCGGGCAGCGGCAGCCGGGGACGGTCTCCTCCCCTTCCTCGCCGGTCACTCCGAACCGGGCCCGGGCGTCGAACTGCCCGAACTCGTCTCGCAGGCGCAGCCCGGATCCCGGGATCACGCCGATCCCCCGCCAGACGACGTCCGTCGGTTCGAACACCCGGTCGATCAATTCTATAGCGCGGTGGTTCCCCTCCGGGCGCACGGCGCGCGGATAGCCGTTCTCCACCTTGGGGGCGCCGTCCTTGAGCTGGCGCAAGATGAGCGCGATCGCGTACAGGATGTCGAGCGGCTCGAACCCGCCGATCACCACCGGGATCCCGTAGTCGCGCGGGAACGGCTCATACGGTTCCTCCCCGATGATCACCGACACGTGTCCCGGAGCGAGGTAGGCGGAGATTCGGTTGTCCGGAAGGTCGAGGAGCGCGGCCATCGCCGGCGGGATCAGCTTGTGGGAGACGATCACCGACAGGTTCTTCGGCGGATCGTCGAGCAGGATTGCCGCGGTCATCGGGGTTGTGGTCTCGAACCCTACCCCGAAGAACACGACCTCGCGGTCCGTATTTCTCGCGATGCTCACCGCCTCAGCGGCGGACAGGACTACGCGTACGTCTGCCCCGTCGACGCGCGCGTCGGCCAGGGTCATTTCCGTCCCCGGGACGCGGGTCATGTCCCCGAACGTGCACAGAATCGCGCCCTTGCGCGCGATCTTGACCGCGGCGTCGATATCCCGCGTCGGAGTCACGCACACCGGACAGCCCGGCCCCTCCAACACCTCGACGGGCTCCGGCAGAAACCGGCGCAGCCCGTGCTCGGTGATCGTCGCCTCGTGCGTCCCGCAGACGTGTACTATCTTCACCGGACGATCGGGAGCGAGCTTTGCGATTGCTTGGGCAAGCGCACGGGCGCGGATCGGATCGGAAAAAGAAAGTGGATTATTCACCCTGGTTCACTTCCGCATCGACATACGCAGCGATCTCATCGAACAGCTTGAGCGTCTCCTCCCCCTCCTGTGGGGAGAGGCGCTGGATGGCGAAACCGGTGTGGACGAGGAGGTAGTCCCCCACCGCGACCGGAGCTGATATCGTGTCGAGGCGGACCTGCGCCTTAACCCCGTTGTAAGCAACCGTCGCAACGGTTCCCTCGACCGCCTCAACCCGTCA
>CAZZJU010000064.1:0-9754 GCA_964654805.1 uncultured Thermotogae bacterium
CGATGCCTGGCTGTGGTACTTTGAGAAGATCGGCGGCGGCCGCTGCCCGATCATCGATACGTGGTGGCAGACCGAGACCGGGGCGAACATGGTGAACAGCCTTCCCGGAATTGGGCCGTTCATCCCAACCGTGGCCGGACGGCCGTTCCCGGGCGTGATCGCCGATATCCTCGACTCCGGCGGAACCCCGGTCAAACCGGGAGACGGCGGTTACCTCACGATCTTCAACCCATTCCCGCCGGCACTGACGCGCGGAATCTACGGCGACATGGAACGGTTCAAGAATCAGTACTTCTCCGACTACGGCCCGGAGCGCTATTTCACAAGTGACGGAGCACGCAAGGATGAGATGGGGAACATCCGCATCACTGGGCGCGTCGATGACGTGATGAACGTTGCTGGGCACCGGCTGGCGACCGCTGAAGTGGAGAGCGCATTGGCGCAGAACGACAAGGTGAGCGAAGTTGCGGTCGTCTCCCGCCCACACGAATTGAAGGGAGAAGTACCGGTGGCATTCGTTCTGCTCAAGGCTGGAGTAACACCGTCGGAGGAAATCCGCAAGGAACTGATGGACACAGTAACCAAGGTGATCGGCCCGACAGGACGGCCGGATGAGATCATCTTCGTCGACGACGTGCCGAAGACCCGTTCCGGGAAGATCATGCGCCGCGTCCTCAAAGCGCTCGTGCGCAACGAGCCGATCGGGGATATCACTACTCTACAGAATCCGGACAGTGTTGAGCATCTGAAAAAGGCGGTTGGGTACAAAGGTTAAGGAGGAGAGAAGGTGAGTGACGAGAAGGTCCAATTAGCTAACGTTGGTGCGTTGGGGTTAGGAGGGTTTGCTCTGTCCACGTTCATCCTGAACATCGTGAACGCGGGCTGGGTAGACGCGAAAGCTATTGGGATCGTTATGCCGGTAGCTATGTTCTACGGCGGACTGGCACAATTCATGGCCGGAATGTGGGACGTGCGCCGCGGTGACACATTCGGGGCGACCTGCTTCTCCTCATTCGGGGCGTTCTGGATGGGAGTTGCCATGTTCTTCTTCCTCAGTCTTGCTGGGGTTAAAGGGTTTGCCGTACCACCGGCCGGGGTGGCGATTGTGATGATCGCGTGGGGTATCTTCACGTTCTACGCTACGATCGCTTCACTGAAGCTGCCCAAGGCGGTTACTTGGGTGTTCATCACCCTGACGATCCTGTTCTTCCTCCTTGCGATCGGTGAATTTGTTCCGATCGTACACACAATCGCAGGATACGAGGGGGTGCTGTGCGCGTTGATCGCTTGGTACACCTCAGCTGGGATCCTAATTAACACTGTCCACGGCCGCACTGTTCTGCCGCTCGGGGAGAGGAAGTAACAGACGGTTTTCAAATGCACGCCATTGCGGGGTGGATTTATCCACCCCGCTTTTTTTGTAGAGCGATCGTGAATCGCTCCCAATCGCGTTTCTTCTCGAACCCGAGACTACTGAGTACAGAAGTGATAGATGACTCATCATCGGTATTGAACACCTTGATTACTTCCTTGCCCAACCGGGAGAACCATTCATCCGCCTCATTCAGAATGGGAATAAGCCCCCTCTCCGCGCCGGGATGGAACATGACCGGATGCACTTCTCCTACTCGCTCCCGGGGGAGTGCAAACAGAACGGCGTTTATTTCTCCTCCGTCTGTTCCTGTTGCCGTTAACCGCCGCACACGGATTCCCAATAGCCGACCGAGCAAGCGGAGCCGGTACGGACGGCCGTGCCAGGTTTGATCTTCGTCGAAGCTTTTCCATCGTCGACGGACAGTAAATCCACCGGTTTCATCGACGTTCAAAGGGAGTGAGCGTTCATACATAGCGGTGAATCCTTGCCGGATGAATCCTGCATCTTCTATCAAATGTCGTGCAACTCCGTTGAGAGGAGTGGCACATGCCTCACTGTATCCCAGCCGTTGCAGACGCTTGACCGCTTCTTTGATCAATGCGGATCCGAGCCCATGCCCACGGAACTCCGGTAATATATACACACCGGTCAGCGAGGGAATCCCGCGTCCGACGACCGTCAAACAGCCAATTGGCCTGTTTCCATACCGTGCAATCAGCACAAATGCTTCGTGTCCGCTGATCCGCTTCATCAGCCGGAGAGGAATTCCGTTCCCGATCAGAAGGATCCGAATAATGCGGGAAAGGAGGTCAAGGTCGGTGCCAAGCTCTCCGAGCACTTCCCCGAACCCGGCGCGGAGGAACCCGATGTAGTACGGAATGTCTTTCGCGGTGATTTCGCCGATCGTGATCTCCATGCACTCCAGTCTACGAGGAACGGGTCGAGCTGACAAGGGTTGGAATTCTTTTTGGAGCCCGGTATCTTCCAGGTGACATGATGGAAGGAATGTGGGAGATGATACTGACGGCACGGGAGAGAATATCCCCTTATGTACACTGTACACCGGTTCTCACCAGTTCGTCGGTCAATCGAGCCGCTTCCTGTGAGTGTTTTTTTAAGTGCGAGAACTTTCAACGCACGGGGTCATTTAAGTTCCGTGGAGCGATAAATGCGGTTGCTGCCCTTACCTCAACCGATTGCGCCCGAGGGGTGGTTACCCACTCATCCGGCAACCACGGCCAGGCATTGGCGTTAGCGGCGTGGGAGTTCCGAATCCCGGCGTTCATCGTTATCCCGGAGGATGCTCCCCGGGTGAAGCTTGCCGCTGCGCGCGGGTATGGAGCGAAGGTTGTTACCTGCGCGCCGAGCCAGGCAGCGCGGGAAAAGACGGCGGAAAGAATCACCCGGGAGACAGGAGCCGTGCTGATCGACTCTCATGACCATCCGGAGGTGATCGCCGGCCAGGGAACAGCGGTCATTGAACTTATTGAGGAAGTCGGCCATCTCGATATGGTCATCGTCCCGATCGGGGGTGGAGGACTGATTTCCGGAACAGCGATCGCGGTACGCAACCTCTGCCCGAACACGCAAGTGATCGGGATCGAGCCAACCGGAGCGGACGACGCCTACCGTGGCATTAAAGCGGGAAAGAGGATCACCGAATTTGTCCCCCGCACGATAGCCGATGGATTGCGCACCACTCTTGGGGTTCTCAACTTCGCGATAATCAGGGAGATGGTCGACAGGATCATTCGGGTACCTGATGAAGAGATCATCACCGCAATGCGATTGATCTGGGAGCGGATGAAGATCATGGTCGAGCCATCGAGCGCAATAGCCCTTGCTCCGCTTATTTTCGGAAGGTTGGACGGCAAAGGTAAAAGAGTTGGGATCATTCTCACCGGTGGAAACGTCGATCTTGACCGTTTCTGCGGATTTCTTCAACATAGCACATAGTTTTCATTATTCGATAGGTAAGTCTCTTTTAGGTTGACAGTCAAGTTTATCTGTATTATATTTGTAAGTAATTGGCTGTTAAACATATTGATGAAAGGAGGTTTCGATGCGAATAGCGGCATCAGGGCTGGTAGTGGTGGTTGTGCTTGCCTTCACGGGTGCTATCGCCATGGGGCAGGTAGTTATAAACGAAGTGGCATGGGCAGGATCAGCAGCAAGTTCAAGCGATGAATGGATTGAGCTGTATAATGTGTCGGATTCCCCGATTAATCTCACCGGTTGGAGCATATCATTTGGGAAGTCAATAATTAACCTCGGAAGAGGTGCTAATGTGGTGATCCCTGCCGGTGGTTACTTCCTTCTCGAA
The DNA here is from genome assembly GCA_964654805.1 of uncultured Thermotogae bacterium. GTDB lineage: Bacteria > Bipolaricaulota > Bipolaricaulia > UBA7950 > UBA9294 > S016-54. Next base: position 3,699 of record CAZZJU010000064.1, read on the forward strand.
CGGAGCGACGATAGCACGATATCAGATATCGCGGCTGATCTCATTTATACTGGCTCGCTCTCCAACTCGGGTGCAGTAATCGAGCTGCGCGATCCGACCGGAACGGTAATCGACACTGCCAATTCAGGGTGTGAAAAGGGTTGGTACGCGGGAACAGCTGTGAGGGTGTACTCCTCAATGGAGCGGATCAATCCTCTTGAACCGGATGTTCCTTCCAACTGGCACACCAACGACGGGGTACACCAGGTGGGATTGGATGCGGATGGAAACCCGATAAATGGGACTCCGAAGGCAAAGAACTCAGCGACCATTGCGTATGAGACGGTGCCGCAGGTGCAAGTCCTCGCTCCAGCAAAAGAAGGGGAAACTGTTTCGGGCCTTTACTTGATCTCTTGGACAGCACATGATCCCGATGGTGATGATGCAGGGCTCAGAATCGATATTTACCTTTCTTCTGACGGAGGAAAAGATTGGAAGCCGATCGCTACCGAATTAGCAAATGGAGGAAGCTACGCTTGGGATACTACCGGAATTTCCAACGGTGGAAATCATGTTATTAGAGTTGTGGCTACAGACTCCCACGGCCTCTCCGGGGAGGGGATGAGCCCGGTGTTTACAGTTACCAGTTCGGGCTAGCTGGCAGAGATTCCACAGAGTTCACGGATTTCAGGGAGGCGGGCGAGCGTCTCTTCTCTGCCCGCCTTCACCGCTTGGGTAAATTTGCTGAACGAGAGCATAGTGATCTCGGAAACCTGGGGTTTTAGTAGAATCAGACCGTCGTTCAATTGTTCTTTGGACTCCTTGAGCTGAAGCTCAGTGAGGGCCTGGGAAGTTATCCTTTGTGATTGGAACATTACGTCGATACTGGTTCTTGTCCTTTTCCCAGTAAGGGGTGATCCAGCATCCACGGCGATCACCACCTCTGCTCCCATTTCTATTGCGGCATCAGTCGGGATCTTGTCGATTATTCCTCCGTCGACCAAGTATCTGTCATCGATTCGTACCGGGGGGAAGATCCCCGGCACCGCCGCGCTTGCTGCCACCGCACGGTAGATCGGTCCCCTATTTAACAAAACCCTCTCTCCGGTCGCGAGATCAGCCGCTACAACTGCAAACGGGATTTCGGTTTCAGAGAACTCTTTTTTAGCGGTGAGCAGGGAGAACAGTTCGTACATGCGTGCAAGTCGTTCCGGCAGGCTGGTTGTCTCTTCCATGTCCATTCCCCACACATATTCCACAACCCCGCGGCCGATCGCCCGCTGGATCTCACGGGTGGTGCTCTCCGAAACACCAAGCATTTCATTCAAATTAAGGTTGGAGAGGAGGAGATAGAGTTTATTCAGGTCCATCCCCAAGGCTTTCACCGCACCAACCGCTGCTCCCATGCTCGTCCCAGTGATGATATCGATCGGGATCCCGTGTTCCTCCAGTGTCATCAGAATCCCAAGATGGGCGAATCCGCGCGCTCCACCCCCACCGAGCGCGAGACCGACCTTCTTTCGGTTGTACAAAAGAACCCCCCTTCACCCGGGATGGTAGCCGGGTGAAGGGGGTGAAAGCAAGTCCAGGCTATATTAGTACATCGGCGGCTGCGGAGCAGGAGGAGTCTCTTCTTTCTCTTTGATCTCTGCCACGAGAGCATCGGTCGTCAGGAGCATTCCTGCGATCGAAACCGCGTTCTGCAACGCCGAGCGGGTCACCTTCTTCGGATCGATGATCCCGGCCTCGAACATATCGCGGAACTCGCCGGTGAGGACGTCGAACCCGACTCCGGGCTTCTGCTCCTTCACTTTCTCTACAATGATCGCGCCTTCGTAGCCAGCGTTGTCCGCCAATTGGCGCAGCGGGGCCTCGATCGCCTTGCGTAGAATGTTCACTCCTACGGCTTCGTCGCCCTCGAGCTTGAGATCATCGAGCGCTTTAGCAGCGTTAATCAAAGCCGTTCCCCCGCCAGGCAGGATTCCCTCATCGACTGCGGCCTTGGTCGCTTCAAGCGCGTCTTCCATCCGATGCTTCTTCTCGGAGAGCTCGGTCTCAGTTGCCGCTCCGACCTTAATCACTGCCACTCCGCCAGCGAGCTTTGCCTTCCGCTCCTCCAGCTTCTCGCGATCGTAATCGGAATCGGTCGTTTCGATCTGAGCCTCGATCTGCTCGATGCGCCCCTTGATCGCTTCCGGCTTGCCTTTACCGCCGATGATTGTAGTGTTGTCATGGTCGACCTTCACCCTCTCAGCACGGCCGAGCATGTCCAGAGTGGTGTCCTTGATCTGCATCCCGGCGTCTTCGGCAACCACGGTACCGCCGGTGAGAATAGCGATGTCCTCGAGCATCGCCTTGCGTCGGTCACCGAACCCAGGCGCCTTCACCGCACAGCTGGTGAGGGTCCCCTTCAGCTTGTTCAGCACCAGCGTAGTTAGCGCTTCACCGGTTACGTCCTTGGCGATCACCAGGAGGGGTTTACCGGTCTGAGCGACCTTCTCCAGCAGTGGCACGAGGTCGATCGCGTTCTTAAGCTCACGGTCTGTGATCAGGATGTACGGATCCTCGAGCACGACCTCCATCTTCTTCGGGTCGGTCACGAAGTACGGGGAAATGTACTCGCGATCAAACTGCATTCCCTCTACCACTTCGTAGTAGGTCTCAATCGTGTCCGAGTCCTCGACGGTAATCACCCCGTCCTCACCGACTGCCTCCATTGCATCGGCGATGATCTTTCCGATCGCCTCGTCGTTAGCCGAGATCGTCGCTACTTGCGCAGTCTCCTCTTTGGTCTTGAGAGCGCGGCTCTGCTTGCCGAGCTCCTCGACAATCACTGCTGCGCCTTTCTCCAGTCCGCGCTTCAGCTCCATCGGGTTCGCTCCGGCGGCGACGTTCTTGAACCCCTCTTCAATCATCGCGTGAGCGAGGATCGTCGCCGTTGTCGTCCCATCACCAGCGATGTCGTTCGTCTTAGACGCGACTTCCTTCACGAGCTGAGCGCCCATATTCTCGAACTCGTCCTTGTACTCCTGCTCCTGGGCGATCGTCACCCCATCGTTGGTGATGTCAGGGCTGCCGAACTTCTTGTCGATGATCACGTTCCGGCCGCGCGGGCCGAGAGTGATTCGCACCGCCGCTGCCAGCTTATCAATGCCGGCCTTCATCTTACGGCGTGCTTCTTCTCCAAATATCACTTCTTTCGCCATTTGTTACCCCCTTATTATTCTTCGATCACTGCGAGAATGTCGGTTGCCTTCACCAGGAGGAACTTGTCTTCACCCATCTCCACTTCCGTCCCGGCGAAGCTGGAGACGATTATCTCATCCCCTTCCTTCACTTCGATCTTCTCATTAGAACCGACGGCGACAACCTTGGCGCGTACAACTTTATCACTCTTCGCGCTCTCTGGGAGTACAATCCCTCCCGGGGTTCGCCGTTCTTCTTCCTCGATCTTCTTCGCCAGGATCCTATTTCCCAACGGCTTGATCTTCATCTCCGAACCTCCTCATACAGATGATTTTTAGCACTCATACCTTCGGCTTGCTAAATCATTTTACCCGGCTGTTCCTCACTGGTCAAGAGAGGGGAGGGATAATTGCTGAGAGATGATCGAAACGGTAAATTTTGTTCATGCCTTCCGGACGGGTTCACTTCAAGATCGAAGCGGGATTACTGCTGCCTTTGGGCGCTGGAGGGATCGTGCTGATGCGGGAAGGATGGCTTTCCGGAAAGGAGCTTGCCGTGTTTTTGCTCAGTTACGTATTCTCCAGTTTGTTTCTCAGTCCGGACCTCGATTTATGGGGAAGCCGGGCCACGCGGCGGTGGGGTCTCGGTAGGGTGCTTTGGTATCCCTATTCAAAATTATTCCGGCATCGCAGTATTTCTCACAACCTCCTCCTCGGTCCGCTGACGCGCATTGCTTATTTGGGAGGACTGATAGTTCTGGGACTGTGGTGCTGGGACGCGTTGCGGGGAGGCGAAATTAAGTTTTTCAAGCTTAGTCCGCACCTTCTTGGTGCGGCCCTGCTCGGACTATATCTTCCCAATCAGGTGCACATATTGGTCGATCGTGCGTGGTCAATGATCAAAGGTTGGCGACGCGGATGATGGTAGGATTATAATAATAGTATGAAAGAATGGATGATTTACATTCTTGCAGTCGTTGCCCTTCTCGGTGCAGTGCTCGCCTACCAGTTTTATGGACCTTATTATGAGGTGGGAATCGCCTCTTGGTACGGTCCCGGTTTCGACGGCCGCCGCACGGCAAGCGGAGAAATCTACGATATGAACGGAATCAGCGCCGCCCACAAGACTCTTCCGTTCGGTACAATCGTCCAAGTGGTTGACCTGGAGACGGGTAAAAGCGTGATTGTACGGATAAACGACCGTGGTCCATTTATAAAAGGCAGGATAATCGATCTTTCCAAGGGAGCGGCGGAGAAACTGGGGATTATCGACAAAGGAATAACTAAAGTAGGATTACGGATTCTCCTCTGGCCCAAGAAATAGCCGCCTGTGCGTGGCCCCGTCGAAAGAAAGCGACAAGCGCTATGCGGGCAGCCAGCTCAGGCCAAGTGGTCCTCTAACACCCGCAGAGGCCAGCTTACCGCTGCTCCCTTCCGGGCCTGACGGGGTTCACTGGCATGCGCCGCAGAGGGCTCAACCCTCAACACCGCTTGCCCGCTGCTCGGCCTCACCGCTTTCCCCCTCAGGGAACCCTTCGGCTCCACTGTAGCGGGTTGTGGATGCAGGGGACCGCTAGCCCCCCACCTAGCACAGGCGGACTGGCGGAGGGGGCGGGATTCGAACCCGCGGTACCCTGATGGGTACACCTGTTCTCCAGACAGGTGGCTTCGACCGCTCACCCACCCCTCCGTATCCACTCATTCTAGAGGGCAAGGAAGAGGATTTCAACTGCATTGTGGCCGCACAAATCCCGGTCGTTTTTTAGACAGAAACCGGATCTTCGTTCACTTAATCTTCTCTTAATTTTTTCTTCAACGGTTGTTCATACTGATTTGTTAGTCTAACGGTGAGAAAACCGGATGAAGGAGGAATTATGCGTGAAACCAGAGCATGGGGATACGGAATAGCATTGTTAGCGTTGCTTGGATTAGGTTTTCTTTTCCTTACGGCGCGTGGGCCGGCTTTCACCCCGTTTGCCGGTTGGGGTGGACCGGGATGGGATGCGTTTTGGAACGGTTTTGTTCACATCGCTTTGATCGCGGCGGTAGTGCTTGCGGTAGCGATCGCAGTCAAAACGTTGTTTGGCTCTCACACATCCGACCGTTCCTCTTCCTATCGGGATGTGGATTCAGGATCGGACGCACTGGAGATCGTACGGCAACGCTACGCCCGCGGTGAGATAACTCGTGATGAGTACTTACAACTGTTAGACGATCTGAAGAAAAAGTGATCGAAAATTCAAAAAGGAGGTAGTTATGAGCACCAGAAGAGAAAAGAAGTGGATAGCCTCTTTCTTCTTGGTCGGGTTAGCCATTGCATTGGCAGTGGGAATAGCCTGGGGCCAAGGAGCAGGGGGATGGGTGAGTGTACAGGGCACATTGGCACAGTACGCACCGGCTGCGGGAGACCGGGTGAATACTTTCTTTCTCGATGACGGCAGCGAGGTTCATTTTCCGGCTCAGTTCTACTCCCGGATAGGGAGCATAGTAAAGAAAGGCGACCAGGTGAAGGTAACTGGTTGGATGTATGTGGGACCAGTGGGGGATGTGCATATTTATGCTAGTACGATTGCCAATCCAACCAACGGTTCCACGGTTACTATCTCTACAAATACAGCAAGCACCGCTGCTGGTCCCTATCCTATGGCATCGGCAGCAACCTACCCGCCTTCAGCTACGTATCAGCCTGCTGCCGAACAACCGACGATGACGGGCGCCGCGCCTCTCACCGCTCCTTCCAGCGGTGCGTCCGTTCCCACTGCCGTACCGAACACCGGTTATCAACCTGGATTGCCGATGGGGTACACACCTGCATCACCTGCTTTACCGGGACCGCCGGCACCGCCTCCTGGTCCTCTTGGCGCTGCGGCACCTGCGCCTCCTATTGGGGCC